>JBGTDP010000383.1:0-3358 GCA_041748255.1 Thermosynechococcaceae cyanobacterium
GGAACCCAGTTTATCTAATGCTTGTTGCGCCCGCTGGTAGGTTTCTCCTTGGAATAGCTTATTCTTGGCCCGATTATCCTCAGGATCAAACTGATGATCAGGGCCAAACTTGCCAGTCAGCAACCCTTGAGCCAGGGAAGAGTAGGCCAAAATTGAAATGTTATTTTCAACGCAGTAGGGCTGGGCATCTTGCTCAACGTACCGCCAGAACAGCGAATAGGGAGGTTGCAGGCTGTCAATCCGCCCGTACTGAGCCGCTTCTTCTAGCTGGGCTTTAGAGAAATTAGAAACCCCGATCGCCCGGATTTTGCCCTGTTTCTTGAGATCATTCAAGGCTCCCATCGTTTCTTCGATCGGGACAATCTCACTGTTAAAGTTGCCACTGGGCCAGTGAATCTGGTAGAGGTCAATGTAATCGGTTTGAAGGTTTTTAAGCGAGCGATCGCAGGCTTCGATTACCTGGTCGTATTTCAAGTGGTTGGCAAAAACTTTCGAAGCATATACCACTTGCTCTCGAACATCTGATAGGGCCTGGGCGACGATCTGTTCTGAGTGGCCTTCGCCGTAGACTTCTGCGGTGTCAATGGTGGTGATGCCAGCCTCAAAGGCCGCCCGAATTGCTTGGATAGATTCAGAATCTTCAATCCCCACCCACATTCTTTTCCCGGCTTGCCAGGTTCCCATCAGGATCGGGCTAATCTGAACCTCGCTGGTTCCAAGTTGTCGGGTTTGCATTGCTGACTCCATATTCTGGGCTTAGGTTTGGCTGTCTAGCGATCACCTTTGTGATTGTATAAAGCACATCCCTTTGACTTGTCAGGTATCTAGGGGAAGATTGTTGTCTAGTAGCGATCGCTACTAAGATTTCCGTATTCCCGCTTTCCCCTCCGCAGCCTAACGCAGACTGGTTTGAAAGAAATGAATTTGCGTCTACAAAACGTTAGTAATTTATTCCCTTGCTCAAGAAAGATGTCTCGTTCACAAAGAAAGGGAAGCAAAGATTAATCTTTCACTTAAAATCTATCAATCGATTGAGCGTAATTTTGTGGATTTAAATTAGGCTTTGATTTATATCTAGCGAATCTTGATAGTCTTGAATCACGAAAATTAATTTAGCATCAATAATCTTACATAGGGGAAGAAACAGTGTTGGTTTTTCAAACCTATATCACTTTGACAATCACTATTTTAGTTGCGCTTGTCCTGGCAATCCTTGCCACTGCCGCTCTAAGAGCCTGGAAGTTTGGGGAATCAGGTAAGACAGACAATCAATCGAAATGGGCTTGGTGGGTTGAGATTGTCACCCATCAACCTCAGTGCACCTACTACTTTGGCCCATTTTCCAGCCCCAAAGCAGCCAAGCAGTCCCAAGACGATTACATTCAGGATTTGATCCAGGAGGGAGCCCAGGGCATCACCGTGGATGTGAAGTGGTGTAAGCCCCAGGAGCTAACTGTCTTTGATTTTGATCAGGAGCTAGCTGAACCGGGCTGGGCTTGATCGCCCTTTTGGACAATGGCAGCATTATGGTCTCTAATAAAAGAAAGACCCTGTTTGCTGGGGAGAACTTTAGTCAGGAACTAGCTCAATGGACATTCCTAAAAATATCCCCCTGGATGATCAAAATGTCCCAGAAGCCCACCAAGGACTGCACAGTTTTTTGTACTCCTCTGAGGATGAGCATACCGCTACAGAAATAAACGCGCCCGAAGCCAGTGATCAAACCGAGCTTCTTCCTCTAGATCAATGGAGCGATCTCGCGACTAATGCCAAGGTTGCCGGGGTATATGCAGTCTTAGATGATCAACAACAGACTCAGTACATTGGTTATTCTCGGAATGTGCTGATTTCTCTTAAGGGGCATGTTTCACAGCTAGGGCCTCAGACCTGTGCCTTTGTAAAGGTGCAAAGCTTTAAGTTCCCTAAGCGGGAGGAAATGGAAAAGCTGAAAAATCTTTGGCTCTTAGATCTAGATGACCTGCCACCGGGTAACAGCGATCAGAGTGGCATGTGGGCAGGCACGGTGCGAGAAGCCTCTACCGCTGCCATGTCAGCCGAGGAGCGACAGATCTACGAAGATAAAAAGCTGAAGCTGCGCAAGGCAATGGCAGATACAGCCCTGAGCAAAGAACCCCAGAGCGGGGAGGTGCAGGGGCAACAGCTCAAGCAAGCTGTGGAAAGCGATGACTGGAGTGCGGTCATTAATGATCAGACCCAGGAAACTCAGTCCTCTTAGTTTTTCCTAGAAACTTCACTAAGCAGCTGAGGGCAGCAGTGTGGCTTACCTGGCGGGCATTTACATTTATCCCATCAAGTCTTTGGATCGGGTAGCTCTTGACCAAGCAACGGTTCTTGAGAGCGGAGCCTTAAAGGGCGATCGCCAGTTTGCTATGTTCGATCAGCAGGGACGTTTTATAAACGGCAAACGTAACCCCAAGGTTCATCTGCTGCGGGCCTGGTTTGACCTGGAGGCTAGAACCGTCAGACTTCAAGGGCAGGGAAGCAGCGGTCTGCAGGTGTTTGATCTGACAGAAGATCGGCCAGAAGATCGGCGATCGCTGGAGACTTGGTTAAGCGATTTCTTTGCACAGCCCGTGCAGTTAAAAGCCAATCCCTCAGCAGGGTTCCCGGATGACACCCACGCACCTGGCCCTACGGTGATCAGCACCGGAACATTGATAGAAACTGCTGACTGGTTTCCAAGCCTGAATACCGAGGATATGCGCCTGCGCCTGCGGACCAATCTAGAGATTGGGGATGTGCCGCCTTTTTGGGAAGATCAACTGTTTGGCAATCAGGTGGTTCAGTTCCAAATCGGACAAGTGCTACTGGAGGGAGTGAATCCTTGCCAACGCTGTATAGTGCCAGTGCGAGATCCCTCTACAGCCGCGACCTATCCGGGTTTTCAAAAGATATTTAGAACCCAACGTCAAGCAACACTTCCGGTCTGGACTCAAACCGCTAGATTCAATCACTTCTATCGCCTGGCAGTGAATACCCTAATTCCAGCATCGGAAGCAGGTAAGATCCTTGGTCTAGGCAATTCCGTAAAGATCCTTTCGGCTAGCTAATCCTAAATGCACTTTTGGCTTTCCGGAAGGATAAACCTCCAGCCCCCCAATCATTCTGGGCCAGTGTCAGCATCAGTTGAAAGCAACTAACTAAAACCGCTGTAAAGTGGTTCTATAGAGGCTTTCCTAATCATCCTGATTTAATTTATGAAATTCCTGCACTCCCGGTTTCTCATGGTTATCATTTTGTCCTGCTTCCTTTGGACATTGAGCGCGATAGTCAGTCCGACGGTCCTGGCTGTTACCCAGATCAAACTGTCTGATCTTTCCTACAAGGAGTGTCCGCC
>JBGTDP010000384.1:0-3390 GCA_041748255.1 Thermosynechococcaceae cyanobacterium
TGCTCCAGGGTCTGAATCTGAACTGGATCTAGGGACTGGTAGGCAACATCCACCCCTTGGGTGCGAAAAGTGTTGTAGAGGTTGGCACTGCTGGAATAAAGCTGCACATCTACGCCTTGATTAGCAGGTTTGTCTCCCCAGTACTGGTCAAAGGCATCTAAGCGAATCGAATCGCTGCCGTACTGGGCCAGCTTGTAGGGTCCGGTGCCGATAAATTCTGCCGGTTTAAACTTGCCAGATCCTTTTTCGTAAGCCTGGGGGGAAACTGGCGTCATCCCAGAAAAAGCCAGCAGGGAGGGAAAGGCGGCAAAGGGTTTATTCAGGCGAATGGTTAATTCGCTGGTTCCAGTGGCCTGCACAGACTCGACTGTATCTGAGAGTAAAAAAGCAGGCTGCCCGCCATTTTCAATAAACCGCTGCAGAGAAAACGCCATTGCCTCGGCATTGAAGGGCGTGCCATCGTGAAACTTGACGCCCTCCCTTAGGGGAATTTTATATTCCAGCCCATCGGCGCTGACCTCGGGTAGCTCGGTCGCCAGTTGCGGCTTAAGATCGGTTTTGCCCAGTTCGTAGGTGTAGAGGCGATCCCCCAGGTTGTGGAGCAAATTACCCGTAAACACCTCGTAGGCATCGGCGGGGTCCAGGGTGCGAATCTTAGCTGTGGTCCCGAGACTAATCCGATTATCCGGGGTGGGGTTAGAGTCCCCGGATTGATTGCCGCCGCCACAGCCCACAAACAGCAGTAGCGACAGACAAAACAGGCCAGTGAATGTTCCAATCCGCTTCCAGGGGGCAAGCCGCTGGCGCCAGGCCCGTCTTAGAGAAACTGATCCGTCAATATCATTGATAGGCAAGGGGGGTACTCTCTCCTCAACAGAACAGCGTAGGATTGACTTAAGGGGAATTGCCTGATAAAAGCTTGTATTTCGCCCTGCTGAAGTGCCATTTTATAGCGCGATCGCCCTTGTCGCTATTCATTTTTAAAATTGCAATGTTGGACTTCAATTTTTACCCAGTCAGGGAGATTACTCAGGATCGCTGAGACTTTCTTGCTCAAAGCTTTATCTCTGATCCTTAGCCCTCTATAAAAATTCCCAGGCTTGAATGGCGCAAACCCTAGTAATTAAAATTGGCACCTCTAGCTTGACCCGCCCCGAAACGGGAAACCTGGCCCTCTCAACCATTGCCACCCTGGTTGAAGTGATCACTCAACTTCGCCAGCAGGGTCATCGGCTGATCCTGGTTTCCTCTGGGGCCGTGGGGGTTGGTTGTGCGCGGTTGGGTTTGGCAGAACGTCCCAAAACAATCGCCCTTAAACAGGCGGTGGCAGCAGTGGGTCAGGGGCGGCTGATGCGGATCTACGATGACTTTTTTACCACCCTGGGGCAACCGATTGCCCAGGTGCTCTTAACCCGAGCTGACCTGGTCCACAGAAGCCGCTATCTGAATGCCTACAATACCTTTCAAGAACTGCTGGGATTGGGCGTAATCCCGGTGGTGAACGAAAACGACACCGTGGCCGTGGATGAACTGAAGTTTGGTGATAACGATACCCTGTCTGCCCTGGTCGCCAGTTTGGTGGAGGCAGACTGGTTGTTTTTATTGACCGATGTGGATCAGTTGTATTCAGCCGACCCCCGTACTCAGCCGGATGCTCAACCGATTCGCCTGGTGCAACGGATTAAGCAGCTCGCTGAACTGCAAATTCAAGCGGGCGATCGCGGTTCCCTCTGGGGAACGGGGGGGATGGCAACAAAGATCGCCGCCGCCGAGATTGCCACGGAATCAGGGGTAAGAACGGTGATCACTGAAGGTCGCTTTCCTGAGAATATTCCCAAAATCCTAGCCGGAGAAACTTTAGGGACTCAATTTGAGCCGCAACCGCGCCCGGTGAATGCCCGCAAACGCTGGATTGCCCATGCTCTAGTCCCCAGCGGTCAGTTATATCTTGATCCAGGGGCGGTCAAGGCAATTGCCCAACAGGGGAAGTCACTGCTGGCCGCCGGAATTACCCAGGTTAAAGGGGCGTTTCAAGCCCAGGATGCTGTGAGTCTCTGTAATGCCCAGGGGCAAGAGGTTGCCAGAGGCTTGGTCAACTACAGCAGCAAAGAACTCCAGCAAATTCAAGGTCAGCGTTCCGAAGCCATTTCCAGCATTCTTGGCTATCCAGGAGCAGACACCGTTGTCCACCGAGACAATCTTGTGGTTAGCAGCTAAGTTGCTGATCTTCTGGCTGCACACAGGGCGCAAATCGACCAGCGCTGAAGTTCCCTCGCCGGGGTGGGGCACTGACAGCGGGGACAAAGGGGGAGCTGCCGCGATCGCGCCTGCAGGGTCTTGGCCCAGTTTTGAAAAGCAGTCTGGGCATCCTCAGGGGGCAACGCCGTTTTGGAGCTTAAAGCTGCCTGAGTTGACTTAAAATCTTTTTGAATCTTTGCAGCCTTGGTTGATCTAGTTTGCCACTGACTGGATGAGAACTGAATATCCACCAGCGGCTTTACTAACCAGGTATTGAGCTTTTCTAAAATTAGATGTCGCTCAAAGGCTAGATTTTGAGCCCAGGCAGAACTGGAGGTGGCCACCTTAAGCACCGCTCGCTGGGTGATGGTTATGGGCCGAGTTTGAGCCCCAACCGCCGGACCCACAATTTGCGGCCAGCGCTTCAACAGGTGTTGGAACTGTTGTTGCTCCTGCCACATAGGCTTTTTCTGTAAAGAAGTGAGGACCTGATTGAGCGGCTCCAATGACATAAATCCTAGCTGGGGAACGTTAAAGAAATCGGGGCACCTTATCCAGAGAAGCAAGGATAATCAAACAAGGGGTGTTATCAATGGTAATCAAATTACTGTGACAATCCAGTCTTCAACTCAGTCCAGGCTGCAGGTGGGGTTGCAAATGGCTTTTGAATTCAGCCATACCTTGCTTGGGAGTTGAAATCAATCCGCTCAGGGGAGCACCGTTAAGTGAATCAAAGGCCATCTAATCTTCATCCAGTTCTCAGTGCAGCACTGACCTGTTTAGATCTGTCCCTAGAAACAGAGTTGGCCCAGTTTCGCTGTCACCAAGCAGTAAAACAGCTTTCTCCGGCGGCGCTGCGGGCAGCGGAAGCTGCTGAAAGTAAAATTATTCACTTAGACCCCCCATCCCAGAAGCCTAGTCATGCCCATTCCCAGCCTTCGGAACTGAGAACAAATTTGGTTGCGGCTGAGAAGGCTAATGCCCTCACCCCTGAAAGCTTACCCGAATTGACTGCTGGTCCCAATCGTCATTTAGCCTCTACTCAAGCACTGGTAGAAAATTTGGAGGAACCCCAACCCCCAACTCCTGGCCCCAGGTCTCGGGTCTTAAGGCCCTTAAGAATCATTTCATTGCTGCTGTTAGGGACAAGTT
>JBGTDP010000385.1:0-9351 GCA_041748255.1 Thermosynechococcaceae cyanobacterium
CTGCTGGTCGGCATTGAAGACATCAAAGCTATCTTGAATCTCCGATTGACCGTCAAACAGGATGTTGCCGATACCTTGGGAAAGGTTGTCGAGGTTTTCTAGCTGGAAGTCTTGGAGGCGGACTTTAGGATTATCCATGCCTTCAAAGCTGACGACTAAGTCTTTTTCTTTTTGCGTCAGGAGCAAGTTTTCAGGGCTCAGACCTAGACCAGTGAACTCGAGGGTATCGACTTGAGCCAGGGTGTCTTCAGCAGAGTTGTTGCCGGTGCCGACACCGCCAAAGTTACTGATGGTAGTCTCGCCACTCTCGGGGGCGATAGCGATCGCGTTTTTACCTCCACTGCTATCAAGCAGAGGGTTAATTTCGTAAAGCGTCGTGGTGCCGCTGACCTCGTTGGCAACCGCCAGCAGGGGTTTACCGTTGGGGCTCTCTGGGGCGGGAATAAACCTCAGACCCTCGGGACCTAGGTCACCAGCCGTTCCCGCCTCAGCATCACCATCAAAGTCTCGGTTGTTTATATACTGAACGAACCCTGGCTTCTCCGGATCGGTGACATCGTAGACCATGATCCCGCCAATCCGCTCCAGACCGATAAAGGCATAGGTGCGATCGCCGATCATGCCGGTGGTCACTCCTTCCGGCTCTGGGCCTTTATTGTCACTGCGGCTATCAAAGGAACCGTTTTCGTCGTTATTGGCGTTGAACTCCTCCGGAAGTACGGAAGCCGTAATCTGTTCAAGCTGATCTCCACTGTCAAAGACTTGGTTGCCCTGGGTATCCCAGATTGAAAAAGAGCGGCCACCAAAGGCGTGAATTTGGTCAATGTCCCCATCTCCGTCCCTGTCGCCGTCGGTCGTGGTGACAGTGAGACGACCTAGGGCTGCTTCAGCTTGCAGCTCTGCAGCATTGGGAAAGGCTGTTGGATCCAGCTCCAGGTCTGCTACCCGTGCCTCTTCGCTGAACCCGTCATAGTCGCGGCCATCCCCTTCATTGGCCGTAATCAGATAGGTTTGGCCATTGCTTTGGTAAGAAGCGATGGCATCGGGCTGATACATGCCCACCAGATTGGGGGCAGGGGCAATGTTAATCCTGCTATCTTCATCACTGGCATCTAAGCCATTCTCTGCAAGGCTATGGTCCTTGAGTCCCAGGGGGATAATCTCTGTAATCTCCCCAGTGGCAATGTCCAGTTTGGCCAGGGCATTGTTTTCCTGCAGGGCGATCCAAGCGGTGGCAGAATCTTGAGAAACCGTGATGTACTCTGGCTCAAGATCCTGGGCTACAGAAGCATTAGGACCAAAAATTCGTACCCCCTGGGCCTGCAAGGCTGCTTGCTGGTCATTGAAACCGCTGAAACTAACCGGGGTGACTGTGGCTTGCTCAACCCCTTGGGAGAGGTCAATAATGCTAACGGAACCCTCGGGGTCAAGAGTATAGTCATCATTCGGCTCCCCTTCATTAGCCACCAAAACTTTTTGGCCATCAGGGGTAAATGTCAGCATGTCCGGCAGGGCTCCCACTGGCACAGCCTTCAAAAAGCTGCCCTGCGGATCAAAAAAGACAACGGTTCCTGGGGCCTGAGCCTCCTTACCCTCAACTGCCACTGCCACAATCCCATCCTGAACTGCAACGCTGTTAGCCCCAGCACCGTATTCAGTCAGCTCAATTGCAAAGATCTTGGTTGGGTTGGCCGGATCCCTGGCATCCAGAACGTCAATTTCAGAAGTTGCGCCATTGACTACGTAAAGGCGCTGAGTAGCCGGGTCGTGGGCGACAATCTCAGCCGCACTTTCGTCAAAAACGCCGGTTTCGTAGGTGCCCACCGGGTTGAGCTGAATCGTTTCCTGGGGTGCCTGAGATGCAGCCGATTGCACCTCTGCCCACACCAGACGGTGATCGGAACTGGGAAAACCATTGCGAAGATCCGGGTCAAAGGTCCCCACCAGTGGAAACTGTGGATCATCGGTGGTCGGCCAGAAAACCCCTGCATCCTCCACTGTTAGAGTTTGGGAGGGTAAAACATAGTCCACCCGTAGGTTGCCAGGGGGTTCGCCAAAGTCAGCGGTATCAAAGGCAGGATTGGTGCCATGGGTGAGATTAACCTCCCCCTGCAACAGGGTCTGCTCCACTCCTCCCTCGCTATAGGGGGTTTGACTTGAGTTCACCAGGGGGTTCTCCAGGAGTTGTTGGATGGCCCCAGGAAATTTATCCCCATCCACTAGGTCAGCGTTCTGGTCCCCCATGATCACAAACTTGGCCCCAGACTCCAGACCGCCATCGGTTCCAGCATCATCGTAGATATAGTCTCCTTGGCCTGGGGTAATGTAGTCCGCCCAAAACCGGATTTCATCGAAGTTGCGGCGGCCATTGCGGTCTTCAGGACCATCGAAAACCGGAGGAGTCGGATGGCTAGCCAGGATGTGAATCACCTCTCCGTTCACCTTGATTGGCACGTCCCAGTGGTTCTTAGAGGAAAGCCGAAAAGCTTCCTGTTCTGCGGGCGAATAAAAGTCATTGGGTTCCGGCGTAGCGGGATCGTCCGGGAGCAGGGCTCCGGGCATATCCTGCCAGCGAAAGCTTTGGAAGGTGCGCACCCCCGCCTCTTGAATCGGAAACTTCGAGAGCAAGAGCATCCCGTACTGGCCCTCAAAGGTACCAAAGCCAAAGGCATCTTCCCCATAGGTGCGATCGCCTGGGGTTGTATCGACTTCCCCATCGTTGTTGAGGTCGAAGCCAGAAGCAATCCCTGTGTTGGCAGGGGCAACGTATAGGTAGGGATATTCAACCGGTTCAGCACCGTTCTGACTCACGGAGAGATAGTTTTTCTGAAACAGGTTTGCGGCGCGACCCTCAGGATCAAAGTCAAATTCATTCAGGAGCAGCACATCCGGATTCACTCGCTGAATAATCTCGGCATTGGCTTGGGCCTGGCCATCCCCTGAGGTTGATAAATCCTCAATCAGTTGACCGGAGCGGTCTCGAAACAGAGAAACATTAAAGCTGGAAAATCGGGCTGCATCGGGAGTCGTTGCCATGAAAGTTTCCTTAGACGAGGGGATTAAGTTGAAGCGAGGAACTGCTTTCAACTCTTTGAAATCGCTGTCATCCCCCCGTTGCCTCAGGATTCAATTGCAGGGGCTGGCTGCAAAGTCATGTCTAAAGATAGGGGGTCAACGTAAAGCCCTGATAAACGGTAGCTAAAGAAACAATTAAGCTCCGGCAGCTATTCTGCGCACTTTCCACTTCAGCTAAGAAATAAGCTTGAATATTCCGCCTCTAGACACCAGACCTTTAGTTTGAAACTTAGAGAATCAGGGCTAAAGCTTGGAACCTCAGGTAAAAAACTCAATCTCTCAAGCTGTAAGCTAGGAGGATCAAGATTTTCTTCCACTATTTCTCAAGCAATTTGAGCAGAAAATTGCACCCCCATAAAGAGGGTGCAATGCCATTTAACGAGGAGAGGATCTAATCCGAAGGTTTACCAGACTAGGCAAAGAGAAAATCGCCGCTGCCCAAAGTGCTTGATTGGATTGTGCTCAGTATGGCTAGATCATTACCTCCAGCCTTAATCAGAGCATCAGCACCACTTTGAGTCACGTCTAAGTCTTTGAACTCGGCGACTCCATTTAAACCGCCTAGACGAATCACGTCCGTACCAAGCTCAAAGTCAGTAATTGTATTTGCAGGGCCTTCAGAGGCTACCAGGACAAACTGATCTAGGCCACTGCCGCCAGTGAGCGTGTTACCACCCATAAGCGCAAATAAGCGATCGTTGCCATCATCACCAATGAGCGTGTCGTTAGCACCTGCAAACAAGGTGTCATTGCCTGCTTGCCCAAATAGGCGATTATCACCCTTGCCAGATGACGCATCCAGCGTGTCATCGCCGCTGCCACCAAATACAATATCGTCTTGGAAAGCCTTTAGCTCATCTGCCTCGGAACCACCGAACTGTTGCTCACCTGCTGGTTCAGCCAGGAGTAACTGACCACCCTGAGCATAGTTGCCACCCAGAACTTCTGGATCTTGAACGGTGTGAGCCTGAACATCGAATAGGTAGCTGCTGCGACCGGGCCGGGCGGCGGCAGTAAAGTCACTGGGGGCAACTTCAATAATGCCAGAAGCTTCCCATTCACCTGGCTCTGTCGGGTCGTTGAACTCTGAACCTGCCGCATTCTCGTCCAGCTCTAGGATTGGTGTGACGGTGTCAGTGGCAATGTCGTAGGACAAAACATAGGCATTCCGGTTCTCGGCGCTCATTACATCACCGCCAAAGGCCGTCTCGTCTTCTTGAATTAAGACTTTGCCGTTGGAATCGACGACGATGTTGTCGTAGCTGACGCCTTGGTCTGGACCACCTTCCAGGACTAATTCAAAGTTATTAATTGAAGCCGTTGGATCGTCGGGGTTCAGGCTGAAACGGTAGAGCTTACCGTAGGGGTTGGCAGCCTCATCAGGGGTTTCAGCCTCATCGCCTTCTGGATTCCCGGGCAGTTTTATGTCGGTCCCGGTTGTCGCAAAATAAAAGGTTCCCGGATTGTTTGGATCTTCAGCAATATCTTCTAAGCGTTGAAAGTTGGTTGAGCGACCCTCAGCATTGACGTAGTCACTGAGAACAGAGCCATCGGGATTTAAAGCTATATCATCGGGCACCAGAGTCCATTTTGCTGACTTAGGTCCATCTCCAATGGGTTCAAAGTTTTCTCCCTCGACTCGCAGCGTGTAGAGATCGCCATCCTTGAAACCGTTAGGATCTGCTTCTGTTTGCTCACCAACAAACATGTAGAGCTCGCCGTCTGCGAAATCTTCGGTAGCAAGCAGAACGGTTTTGTCAGAGTTATCAGCCTGGAATTGCTCGGCTGAAATGACATTCTCTTTTGAGTAGCGGCCCAGACCCTCAAGGGCTAAGGCTGTACCGTCAGGTGTGATAGCCCAACCCCGGCTAGTCTCATCAGTTTCTTCACCAGTAAAGAAGATGGGGCCACCCTCAAAGCCAGATTCGGCGAGGTAGGCTGAGCAGAAGCGTGAGAAAGCGCCAATGTCGCTAAGGGTTTCACCTGTTTCCGGGTTAACGTAGGCACCGCTTTCGGTATTCAACTCAAAGGTACCAGTACTATCGACTGCAGTCTCAATCAGGTTTTTACCCCCAATTACATTCCAGTCTTTATCGAATTGAAATAAAGAGACTCGTGCTCCCTGAATCTGGCCTTCAATCGTGGAGGAAATGTCAGTAACAACTGGCTGTATCTGCACATCCGGCATTTCAGGCGTGCCGGTATCAACTTCTGCTGTTGCAGACAGCTCGTGGTTGACGAAGACGTAATAAGAATCTTGAGTCTCAAAGATGCCCGTTCCGTCTGGAATTCCAGTAAAAGCAAAGGTCTGGTCCTCACTAGGCGTAAATTCTTCAAACTCTCCTTCGAGCAAGGGAACTTCGTCGCCTACGGTTAGTAAAGGGGTAATGTTATACTCACCGTTGCCAGGAACGTTATTGACGTAAGAATTGGCAGCAGTTTTACCACTAATGACGCTGTCAGCCATGGAACTGTATGTCTCCTAAGTGCTAGGCCAAAAACAAAAATACAAAAAAGTCATGTATGAGCCGTTCATAACTATCCCACTTGATTGTTAAGAGACCCCTACCCTTATCGTTAAGAAGCCACTAAGAAATACACAGAACTCAGTGCTCACCCTTAAAGATCAAGCCTTCATTAACGATCGCTTAAAGAACCGTTAAAGCTAGGCTGCTATAGTAAATCCTGCGATTTTGTATTTGCTGATGCAGCTTGGGTCTAACTGTCTGTCCGTTGCACCAGCCAACAAAATGACTAGAAATTCATCCCTGGTCTTTTAGTTGCACTACAACGGAAATTACATTGCAGTGGGCACTTTTAGACCTGAGATGCCTGGTTTGCTCTTGGAACAGATTAATGGTTTTGTCAAACAAGCGATGGGTGTTAAATCTACTGGCAGGACTGCTTTTGCCTGCTTACTCCCTCGTTTCTGGGCTGGCGAGTGCCCAGTCATCCAGCCCTGGTTCACTGCCAGCCACAACCGGAACCCCTACCCCTCCAGCTCCCGCCACCCCATCCCTAGTTCAGCCACCAGCTTCTAATTCAGTTCCGGCTCCCGCGGCTCTTCAACAACAGACCCCACCCTCGGGAACCCAGGCCACTCCTGTTCAACCCAATGTCGTCCCTGCGACTCAACAAACCACTGAGCAGGTTCAAGGAACACCCCCAACAGGAACTCCGACCGTTGCACCTTCTGGGCAAACCGCTGCACCTATTCAGTCTCCAGGAACCCCGGTCCCATCTACTCAACCCTCCCCTCAACCTTCATTAGCAACGCCCAGTTTTACCCGTGGTCAAAGAATCTCTAAAATCTCCATTCCTAAGTCATCAGCCGTTACGGTGACTTTTTGCTCCACTGTCCGCTTCGACTCTAAGCAAAAATCAACCTTTCCAACAGTGGTTTACCTTGCCCAACCGCTGATGGACACAAATGGTAATCTGTTGGCCCCGGTTAATTCCCTGGTCAACGCCCAATTGAAGCCCACCCGCGAAGGAATTCAAATTACGATTGATGCCTTAGTGGTGGGAGGGCGGTTTATTCCTATCCAAACGGCCAAGCTGGCCGTACCGATGCTCGCTAAAACAGACCAGCAAAATAACTCCTATTCCTATTCCTACAATGACAACAATCTAGGCATTGCCTTTAACGTTGCCAATGGTCTCCAGGAATGGCTAAATGACCAAGAAATTCTCTCTGACGGCTTTAGTGATGTCCTCGGTGCGGGGTTGACCGTTGCTTCCGGTGTCAGTCGAGCCCGTAACCGACCTAAAGTTACCAAGGTTATAGAAGTGCCCGAGGGAATTACTCTGGTATTTCCGCTGTTAGCAACCGTCTCCCTGCCCTCGATGCCACTTCAGGCTCTGGGAGCATTTCTAGGTCAGGAGGCAGTCTGCTCTTCAGCCAAGCCAGGTTCCCAAGGTTCCTACTATTCACCCTCTTCAGGCTCTAGCAGCAGCTACGGCAATAGCCCCTACAATAACCGTGAAGATTAATTGAAGGTTGATTCGGGTGTTGGGTAATGGCTCAAAAAGCTTACTCTAAGGTCTGAAAAGTGGATTTTAACCCGTTTTAAGCATTGAGGGACTAGGCGGGGTTTAGGCCAGGATTAGCGATGCTTTTGCCTGAATCAAGTTTTTTATCTGATAAAAGTTCAGAGCCGGGGAATATCTGGGACTCCCCAGCTCCGTGTTGATCTCCTAAACCGTGACGAAATCAGCAGAGGTGATCGTGCTGTTCTGAACTCCGGTTAAACTTGCCAGGAGTTCATCGCTGCTGGTGAGAAGGATCAAAGTGTTACTGGCCTCAGTACCCATTCCCTGCCCAATAGTCAGTTGGTCAAAGGTTAGACCCCCCGCTAGTCCAATCCGGTCTGGGCCATTCTGGAAGTCAGTAATAGTGTCCGTACCTTCCCCGGCGGACAGGACAAAGGTATCGCTGCCGTTGCCGCCTGTGAGGGTATCATCGCCAGGACCTCCATTGAGCAGGTCACTGCCGTTGTCCCCAACCAAAAAATCATCGCCTGCCAGACCAAAGAGCTGATCCTTACCATTGCCACCAGAAAGCCGGTCATTGCCCGGTCCGCCTTTTAGGGTGTCTTTGCCATTGCCACCTTCTAGGACCATGCCCTCTGGCCCCTCCAAAGACAGCAGGGCCAGAACTGGGTCGTGGTCGCTGGCTCGCTGGTCTGTCTCAGCAAACTCACTATTAACGTGAACTTCGTCAAACGCAGCGCCATTGGTAAGACTATCGCTGACCAAGATGTGATCAAGGGCTTGGGAATTTCCCTGAAAGATGAAGCTGTAACGCTCATCTGCTGGCAAAGTTTCGGTCAGGTTGGTTAGGTTCTGTTCCAGAATCTCCAACGGGGAGACAAACTCAAACTCGTTGAAGTCTCCCTGCACTACTACATTGGCATCGGGGTTGTCGACCAGGATGTTTTCAACAAAGTTGTTGACTGCTTGGGCCTGGGCTTGACGCTCATCCAAGCTGCCATTGACAGTTGGATCTTCCTGGCGATCTTCAAAAGGCTGCTCAACTCCCAGTATGGGCGCGCTACCGCCTTTGGAGGAGAAGTGGTTATCAACAACCGTGACGGTTTGGTCGTTAAACTGGAAATCGGCGGCCAGGGGCAGGCGACTGTCAAAGAAGGGATTATCGGGATTAGTCTGCTGATCACTGGGGTCGGTGACCGTGCGAACCGAGTCCTCCACTAGGTCAACCCGCTCCGGGTTGTAGAGAAAGGCGGTGCGAATGTTACCCCCAGGTTGACCGCCGTTGGTATCATCCCCGATGAAGGGGTTATCAACAAACTCGTAGTCAGGACCGCCAGCAGCCGCGATCGCGTCTACTAAAGTCTCTAGGGTGACATTCGCGGCTGTTACATCCGAGTTAACAGAACCATCGTTGTCCTGGATTTCTTGAAAGCCAATGATATCCGGGGCGTTGAGGTTATTGGCAATATCTTTGGCGATCGCGTTGAATCGACCATCTGATACATCCGTATCGCCATCTGCATCATTAGGATCTAGATTAAGAACGTTGTAGTTGGCAAGCGCCAGTTGATTGGCAGTTGGTTCAAGGTTGCTGGTTTCGGGTTGAAGGCTGGAATCAGTGGCGGTAAACGCCTCAGTCGGCTGGATCTGGAAGTTGCCAAAGTCATAGGAAATCACGCCGGTCACATCACCTAGGGATGCACCCGTATCCACCAAAGGAAGCTCAAAACCGGGCAAAATGCCGGTGTCTTCATCAATTTGAATCCGCTCCGGGTTGAAGTCGTCTGGGCTGATGTTGAGGGTGCCGCGATCGCTTAATCCTGTAGCATTTGCGCCATTGTCAACTACACCGAAGATCTCACCAAAGCGATTGGTACCAGCCACGGCCACGAGATCCTGGGCCGTCACTCGCATCCCTTCTAAAGATTCAAAAAAATCAATCCCATCGGTTATCGGGTCGAAGCTACCAAAGGCATCATCATCAATATTCTCCGTCGGCGGCAGGCGACCCCCTGCCCCTAGCATGACGGTGTTAGGTAGATCATTACCC
Source organism: Thermosynechococcaceae cyanobacterium (assembly GCA_041748255.1). Taxonomy (GTDB): domain Bacteria; phylum Cyanobacteriota; class Cyanobacteriia; order Thermosynechococcales; family Thermosynechococcaceae; genus JBGTDP01. The sequence goes on from JBGTDP010000385.1 coordinate 9,119, forward strand.
GTTGATAAGGTTGTCAGGGTTGGGCTACCGCTAATTTGGGTAATTGAGAGATTCCCGGTATCGGCACCGCCAGGAATGAATTCACTAACTGCCCCCTTAACTTGTAGCTCATCCCCAGTACTGACGCTGGGTGCGGAAGAAGTGAAGACAAAGATACCATCAGAAGTCGCTAGTTCATCATCCCCAGTTGGGTCTTGCAGATAAAAGCCATTGGAATCAACTGCTGTAACAAT
>JBGTDP010000386.1:0-4306 GCA_041748255.1 Thermosynechococcaceae cyanobacterium
CGCTCTGCTTCTAGGTGGTGGTCGTAGATCAGGATTGCTTCTGGATAGTCGAGCCACTCAGCGGCTTTGCCCAAGCGATCGCGGCGCTGGGCATCCACAACCGTAAGGGAGCGAATCTGCTCAGGATTCACTGAGCGCCGCTCCAGTAACGGATATTCATCTCGATAGAGGGCTAAAAAATCCCGCACGGCCGGATGTGCCCCGCCGGTCAAGATAATTCTGGCCCCCGGCTGTAACCGGGCCAACCCTACGGCAGCCCCCAAGGTGTCAAAGTCGGCGGTTACATGGCATAAAACCAGGTCCATTAAGCTTATCCTCTAGAACTGGCGGGGGTGGCAGACCATTCACCTAAGTCGGTTGTTAAATCATTTTATGGGTTGAATCGGATTGGGGTATTCCTGGCAGGTTGCCGGGGAAATCTTTATCAGCCCCCTCAAAGACTGTCAATCCAAGATGGTAAACTAACCATGTTGGCATACTGCCAGTCAGAGGCTTGCGCTCTGGGCTAGTTAGTGCAACTCAGATAAATTTAAATCTGCTCGGTTAGTTTTAAACCCCTTGCTTTGTTGGGAGAAGAAAATGTCTTTCATCTTAACTGCTTTATTTCAACTTGCTTTAACGGCTTTAGTTTTATTATCCTTTCTTATGGTTGTCGGTGTGCCCGTTGCCTACGCTTCCTCTCAGGATTGGGAACGTTCTAAAAGTCTAATCTGGGTAGGCTCAGGGGCCTGGATTGGCTTGGTCTTAGTTGTCGGGCTGCTCAATTATCTAGTGGTCTAGCTGCAGGGGAAAGTCAAACTGGTTTGATTGACTCACAGCCAGCGGGCCGCCAACTCTCATTGCCCAAATGTATCGCCTAGGAGAACCATCAAACTGCCATGGCGGTTTTTGAGGGAAATTTCACCCAAACACAATCTCTGCGGTTTGCCTTTGTGATTGGTCGGTTTAACGACCTGATCACGGGCAAATTATTGCAGGGGTGCCAGGACTGTTTACAGCGGCACGGTATAGATGTCACTCCCACTAGCAAACAAGTTGACTATATTTGGGTGCCAGGAAGTTTTGAAATTCCGCTGGTGGCCCGGCAACTGGCTCTCACCTATCGTTATAACGCTGTGATCTGCATCGGGGCTGTGATCCGTGGTCAGACAACCCACTTTGAATATGTTGCGGCTGAGGTTACCAAAGGAATTGCCACAGCTAGTTACCAAACCGGCATCCCGGTGATCTTTGGAATTTTAACCGCTGATAATATGCAGCAAGCCCTGGAGCGAGCCGGTGTTAAAAGTAACAAGGGCTGGGACTATGCCATGAACGCCCTAGAAATGGCTAGTCTGATGCAACATATTCACACAGAAGTTGGGATCGAAGCCTACGATAGTAGTCGGCGGGGAAATGCTCTGCCTGCTTCTAAAAGCATTGTCCCTCAAAGCGATCGCCGATCCGGTCAAGATGCCGATTAGTTACGTTAAGGACAAAACCTGCTCAATCAGGCCCTGGGCTTGGGCTAGATAACTACCGCCAAATAAATTGAAGTGATTGAGGATGTGGTAGAAGTTGTAGAGAGGTTTGCGTTGTTGATACCCCTCTGGGAGCGCCAAAGCCTGGTGATAGCCCTGATAAAACGCTTGAGGAAAGCCGCCGAACAGTTCTGTCATGGCTAGGTCCACCTCGCGATCGCCGTAGTAAACTGCCGGATCAAGCAGCACAGGTTCGCCAGATTGACTGCAAGCAGCATTCCCGGACCATAAATCCCCGTGTACCAGAGCGGGTTGCGGCTGATGATTCAGCAGTTTGGGAATTGCTGCCAGTAACTCTTTTTGCTGCGGAAAGCTTCCTCCTCGGCGGGCGGCTAGCTGCAACTGGTAGCCAATTCGGTGTTGGCTAAAGAAGGCTACCCAGTCAGAGGTCCAGGGATTGATCTGAGGCGTTGCCCCAATCGTATTGTCTTGATGCCAACCAAACCCCTTTTGACTTTGAACCTGGTGCAGAGCTGCTAACTGCTGACCCATCTGTTCCCAGGTCTGAGGATTGCCGCGACCGAGATCAATCCACTCTAAAACCAGGTAACTGTGGCCAGAGGCTGTTCCCCAACAAATCGGCTGAGGCACCCTGGTCGTGTTTGTTTGGGCAATTTCTTTGAGTCCCAGGGCCTCAGCTTCAAACATTGCCACCCTGGCTGCTTGATTGAGCTTTACAAAGTAGGTCTGCTGAGAATCGCTGAAGGCATAGGCTTGGTTGATACTTCCGCCACTAATGGAGCGAGGCTCAGCTCCGGCTAGAGAATGGCCGGTGACTTGACTAATCTGCTCGGCAATTAAATCCCACATTTGTGTAGCGAATGCCCTTTAAAAAACAAACAACCCGACTGCGATATAAGCGGTTCGGGTTGCTCACTGATGACAACTTATCTGAAGCTCTAAATTGGCATCAGACGGTTAATCTTCGTACACCCGGCACTCAGCGGCATCAGGATTGTCGTCACAGTATACTTCTAAGGAGCTCTTTTTTTGAGTTCCCTTATTTTTTTGATGAGATGCTTCAGCTTGTAGTTCCTCAACTGAGTCCCAGGCGGCAGCACAAGCAGTAGAGTCATCTCCTTGCGTTTCACAAACCTGGCGAGCTTGTTCCCGTTCTTGTTCGATTGCTTCTTCGATTTTGCTCATAACGGTTCTCTCATGTACTCCTATCACTATAGGTAATTTTACTATTTTAGCCGCCTCTCAAAGGTTGGAAATGAACCTTTGCTCTAGGCTCAGGCTCTCAAGTTAAGAAACCCACCTCCAGTCTAGCCATACACCAGCCTAAATGAGCAGGGGATTGCTGGCTGGATATTTAGGGTTTCTTTAACAAAGCCTCTACTGGCTAAAGGGCAGCGCTTGTTTGAGAACGGCCAGCCGGGAGCAGTTCCAGTAGTCGATGTGGGAAATGATCAGTTCCTCTGCATTTAGATTGAGTTCACTCCGACCCGGAATTGCCAGGTGGGGCTTCCAGGGCAAGGGGGCCTTGAAATGCAGGGTCCAGCGCAGTTTAATCTGATCCTGCTGGCGAGAAATATTATGGAGATCCATGTGGGTCTCCATAAAAAAAGTTTTAATAAAGCCAATCATCCGTTTGTATTGCCCCAAGCCGCGAAATTCATTCAATGGGTCCTTGAAGTAAACATCCTCGGCATAGAGGCTGTAGGTCTGATCGGTGGGAAAACGATGGTAATCTTGCTTGAGGGTTTCGACAATATCCATGCAGGGGGGAGTCTTAAACTTTAGGCAAATCAAGTTACATTAACGTCGATATTCGTCCCCACAGTCACCAATCGATTGAAAGAGATTCTTGGCTTGGGTTTGAATTTGACTGAGCTGGTCTTGATCTGCTTGATCCAGCTGAAAGTCAAACACCTTGGCATTGTCCTGCCGGTGTTCGGCAATTCCCAGCCTAGCCCCAATAATCGCCCCGGCCACCGTGGGCTGCTCCAGGATATACCGCACCGCCACGTTGGGAATCGTCACTCGATGCTTCAGGGCAATTTGATCTAACCGAGAAAGCAACTCTTGAAACAGATCCCAACTGCCCCAAGCATTCACCATGTTTTTGTACTTGCGTAAAGAAACGGTGTTTAGCGCTCCTGCTTGCGGTTCCGGCTGCCCCAGGTATCTCTCAGACAACAACCCGCCGCAGAGGGTGCCGTAGGCAAAAAGCTGAATCCCTTGCTCCTGGCAAAAGGGGATCATTTCAATCTGGGGGCGACGGTCCACCAGGGAAAACTGCACCTGGTTAGAGACAATCTTGATCCCGTTCTCAAGGATAATCTTCAGGTGCTCAGCGTCAAAATTGGTCAAGGCCAAATGCTTGATCTTGCCTTCCTGCTGAAGTTGACTCAGGTGCTGCAAAGCTTCTAGATAGTTGCGATCGCTGTAATCCCACCAGTGAAACTGCAACAAGTCCAAACACTCAACCCCCATCCGCCGCCGAGAAATATCAATGTTTTTCTCGACTAGCTTGCGGCTCATCCGACCAGGACGGGGCACCCACTTAGTAAAAGCTTGGATCTGGTTAAGGGTTGCCTCTCCTCGTTTGTCAGCCAGTTGGCGGCGAAACTCCCCAATTAAATCCTCTGCTGGACCGTAGTGATCGGCGAGATCCCAGGTGGTATACCCGGCATCCAGATACTCAAACATACCTTGAATTGCCTTAGACGGCTCAATTCTGCCGTGCCCCCCAGACACCTGCCACATCCCATTTAAGATTCGACAGATATTGAGGTCAGGGGTAAACTGCAACCGACTGGATTCAGGGAGATTCATATTGC
>JBGTDP010000387.1:0-2568 GCA_041748255.1 Thermosynechococcaceae cyanobacterium
CTCAACAGGATGGGGACCCAAGACTTGAAATGGGTCTTGGTGCTGATTCCAGACAATTTGATCGATTTGATTAGGGGTAATGGTCGGGGACATGAACCTACCTAAAAGACTCCTACCAGTTTAGTTATTTTTCAGTTCACCGCGAAATATAGTTCTTGGTTTACTGTGTACTTCGTTGAACAGGGTTGATTCCCCTAGCGGGTACTTTTACCCGGAGGTTAGGAATTTTGAGCCGCTTAAAGGGCTTACCCTTGGGCTTGATTTTAGGCTTTGTGCCCAAATCATTGCCAGCTATTTCTAGAAAAGGTCACTCCAGACCGAGTCAGGTTTGCAATTTCCTACTAAACCGCAGTTTCCTTCTCAGAGCGGCTCAAAGCGTTGATCTAAAAACGGCTGCGCATACCCCGCAGCTTGCTGCGATTGGGTTCTTCATTGCTTAAATTCTGCTTGCATGACTGGAAAGACTTGAATCCACCCAGATCTAGAATGATTCAAGCGACTAAAAATTGATAAGCCTAGGACAGTAGCTAAATTATTTACCCCAAACCCACACCAGCAGAGATTCAGGCAGCCTTTGGGAAAACTGTCCCGGATATTCTGGCCCCAAACTTGCAGGTTTTGTTCTGTGGCATAAACCCCAGCCTTTATAGTGCAGCAGTCGGACATCACTTTGCCCGTCCAGGAAATCGGTTTTGGCGATCGCTCCATGAAGCAGGCTTTACAGAACGCTTGTTCGCACCGTTTGAAGATCGTGAGCTGCTGCGCCTTGGCTATGGTCTGACTAATATTGGCGATCGGGCCACTGCCAGGGCTGATCATCTCGACCCGGAAGAACTCCTTGCCGGCCATAGACACCTAGCAGCTAAAGTCAGCAAGTATCAGCCTCACTATCTAGCAATTATGGGGATTACCGCCTATCGAGCAGCCTTTCAGCGCCCCAAAGCAGCGATCGGGCTACAGGAAGAATCTTTCAATAGGGCAAAGATTTGGGTACTCCCGAACCCCAGTGGATTAAATGCCCATTATCAGTTATCAGATCTTCAGCGGTTATACCGGGAACTATTCATGGCGATCTAGTAAGTTTCTCTCCATCCTGGGCCTTCCTTAGCAAAGCATAGTCTTACGGATGATATAAAAAAGCACCAGATAACACTGGTGCTTTTTCGCCTAGCGATGTTTTACCCTTTCCTTTATCAGTTATTGACCAGGAAAAGCTGAACCAGGTGTACCAGGGCTAGTGTCAGGGGCTGCATTTGGACCTTGAGTATCAGAACCCGGCTCCATCATGCTTCCAGGATTAGTATCCGGTGCTGGGGAAGTCGTATCGGGCGTTGGGAAAGTATTGTCGGGTGTAGTATCAGAGGAATCAGGAAACGCTGAACCAGGTGTGCCAGGGCTGGTATCGGGGGCTGCATTTGGACCCTGAGTATCAGAACCCGGCTCCGTAGTCGCACCCGTATCAGGCTCAGTAGTGTCCATCATCTCAGAGGAACGTTCAAACTTAGTGTTAACTGGACCATAGTTATTAGCCGGGAGGACATGACACCCTACAGGCACTTTATCAACTAAATAGGCTGCAGCATTAGGACCACACTGGACATACGTTTTTGCAGAAGCACGGCTTGCCCATCCAAACCCCAGTACCGAAGCGCTGACTAAGGTTGTCGTTAAGAAGATTCGGGTAATTTTCATTGGTTGTTAGTTAATTGACAGTTTGACTACTACGTTGAGTATCAAAAGACTGTATAGAAAGTTACAGAATAAGGCCTGTACCTTAAGGTCAGCCTTTTTTAACCAAGCTATACCTCTCAAGACTGAACCTATCAGGTTCTAAGGCATCGCCAGTTCATTCTGGGTACACTACCCAGCAGGAGTGGTTTTCACCCATACAATCTCTATCTGTGGAGGATGAAATTAAAAGTCATCCCTTGGATATAAGCAGTGATTGAGTCTCTGGTTTACCTTCTTTATCGTAGGGGGTGAAGCTATAACAAATACTTATGTATCAGCAGGTTTTTTGCTGAGCTTTCCGACTGCAACAAGGTGAAAGGGGAATCCATCTTTAGGCTTAATTGGAATGGCTTCAAGTCTAGGAGAAGGGTTGTCAGCATTGGCACCAATGAAATGCTGCCAGGCATCGGATAATCACTTCCGTAAAAATCTTGGCAGGACAGTGAAGCACTATAAGTTGAAATTTTCTCAAGGTTCGGCCCAATTGTGATCGATACAGCTAAGGCAACCACGACTAGAAACTTCGCCAACAATAGTGAAATGGCAGGACTAATCGGTCGATTCGATTGGTCAAAGACACCAATTGGTGCGGTTGAAAATTGGCCCCAAAGACTTTGGGAAGTGGTTAATCTCTGCCTTGGCTCTAGTTTTCCCATGATTGTTTTGTGGGGTCCAGAGTTGGTGCAGATCTACAATAGAGTTCTTGCAAAAGGTCAGCATGGCAGAGGCAATTCATAGTTGTAGAGCCCAGCAATCAAGTTGAAGCGCAAGGCAAAACGCCTGTGGCGATTGCGATAGCGCTCCGATAGAATTCGAAACCGCTTAAGATATCCATTG
>JBGTDP010000388.1:0-4505 GCA_041748255.1 Thermosynechococcaceae cyanobacterium
CCCTGGGACGGCCTATAACCGATGACGCTGTTGACGCTGCGATCGCTGCACAAAGACTTTGGCATCAAGGAAATCTTGCGAAATGCCAGCTTTAGCCTGGAGGAGGGAGATAAAGTTGGCCTAATTGGCATTAATGGCTCCGGCAAATCAACTTTGCTAAAAATGATGGCTGGCTTAGAACCTTCTGACAGTGGCGATCTCTGGGTCAATTCCGCCGCCAAGATTGTCTACCTGCCCCAACAGCCTGACTTAGAAGACAACCACACTGTTTTAGAGCAGGTATTTGCCGATAGTGGTGAGCAGATGGCCCTGGTGCGAGAGTACGAAAATCTTTCCAGGCAATTGGCCAAAAGCCAAGGTGAAAGCTCGAAGCTGATGACCCGCCTATCAAGCGTTTCGGAACAGATGGAGGCAGCCGGGGCCTGGGATCTAGAAACGAACGCCAAAATTATTCTCACCAAGCTAGGGATTGAGGATTTTGAGGCCCGGATTGGCGACCTCTCCGGGGGTTACCGCAAGCGGATTGCCTTGGCAGCCGCGCTGTTATCTGACCCGGATGTGCTGCTCATGGATGAGCCAACTAACCATCTGGATGCCTTTTCAGTGGAGTGGTTACAGAGCTATTTAACTCGCTATCGAGGGGCACTATTGCTGATCACCCACGATCGCTATTTCTTAGATCAGGTAACGAATCGAATTTTAGAGATCGATCGCGGCGACCTCTATACCTACAGCGGCAACTATGCCTACTACCTTGAGAAAAAAACCGAGGCAGAAGCCGCCGCCGCCAGCAGCCAGCGTAAGCAGACCGGGGTCTTACGACGAGAGCTTGCCTGGCTCCGGCAAGGTCCTAAAGCCCGCAGTACCAAGCAAAAAGCCCGGATTGATCGCATTCAAGCCATGCAAGCCCAGGACTTTAAGCCCACCCAGGGCAAGGTGGAAATTGCCACCCCCGGTCGCCGGATCGGCAAAAAAGTGATTGAGCTGCAACATCTTTGCAAGTCCTACAACCGGCACACCCTGATTCAAGACTTTACCTATAGCTTTAGTCCCGAAGACCGGATCGGGATTATTGGTCCCAACGGAGCTGGTAAATCCACCCTAATGGATATCATCACTGGCCAGGTGCCACCGGACTTAGGCACGGTCGAAGTTGGGTCCACGATTCATATCGGCTATTTTGATCAGCACTCCCAGGACTTAACCCTGAACCCCAACCAGCGGGTAATCGATTACCTTAAATCAGTGGCAGAACTGGTTAAAACCGCCGATGGCAGCATTATTACTGCCTCCCAGATGTTGGAGCGTTTTCTATTTCCCCCCAATCAGCAATACGCGCCGATTTATAAGCTTTCCGGGGGGGAGAAGCGGCGATTATTTTTATTGCGGGTGCTGATGGCAGCCCCCAACGTGTTGATTTTAGATGAACCGACCAATGATCTAGACGTGCAAACCCTAGCAGTTCTAGAAGAATATCTTGAAGACTTCAATGGCTGTGTGATTGCAGTGTCCCACGATCGCTATTTTTTAGATCGGGTGGTGGACTCAATTTTTGCCTTTCAACCCCACGGCAATCTCCGATCCTATCCTGGCAACTACTCTGTTTACCTGGACCACCAGAAGCAGGAGCAAGAGCAGCCCCAGCAGAAATACGAACCTAAAAAAGATACTCAGTCCAATATCAAGTCCCAGTCACAACAGCCAACCCAAAACTCAAAACTCAAAACTCAAAACTCCCCTAAAATCCCACACTCCTCTAAACCTCAAAAGCTCTCCTACAACGAAAAGCGAGAATACGAAACCCTTGAAACCCAAATTCCAGCAATGGAGGCAGAAAAGGTCAAGCTAGAAAAGCTACTCTATGAGCATCCTCCCAGTGGCTTTACTAAAATTCAACAACACTCCCAGCAACTAGCCGAACTCATGCAAGCGATCGACACGGCCACAGAGCGCTGGCTAGCACTGGCCGAACGCGCAGATTAACGGGTTGATTTGGCAGGGCTGCTAGCAAGGAGCACCGTTGCTTAAATGCTTTGATATGGCACCATAAAGTAAGTGGATGTTGCCTTCTGCCTGATGTCTTCAACTAATTTCGCTGTCAATCCCTTTGATCACCTGCAAGCAGTCCGGACTGTCTTTTTGCAACTCCATAAGGCGTTGCTGGACTCTGAGCGAGTCGCCTACGAGCAGTCCCACGGGCGCATTCCCACCTCTGGTGAGTTCTTTCGGCTGGTGATCAGCGATGGATGGTTTAGCTGGCTGCGCCCGATGTCGCAGTTTATTGTTCAGATTGATGAAGCCTTGGCGGCCAAAGAACCGATGATCTTAGATCAAGTGAATGAATTATTGGCTGTAGCCCAAGATTTAGTTCGTCCCTCAGAGTCAGGAACACCACAAGAGCAACGCTACTTTCAAGCGATTCAGCGGGACCCAGATATTGCAATTAAGCACGCCGAAGTCAGAGAATTGCTTGCGGCTAAGATCTATAACCCTTAATTCCTTGATTAGCCGCCACCAGTAGGGGCTGAGACTAAAGCAGGGCTGGAGAGCTTCAAGTAGACTGATCCATAAATTGAATTCTCTCTCAGCCAGCCCTGTTCTGGTTTTAGGTTTGCTTAGGGTTTAAGCGCCAGCCGGGTTTCACCACCTGTTGAGCACGGGCGATCGCCAATGAATCCTCCGGCACGTCTTGGGTAATTATAGAGCCGGCAGCAATCGTAACATCAACCCCCAGGTTCAGCGGGGCCACCAAGACACTGTTAGAGCCCGTCTTTACTCGATCACTAATAACTGTAGGATATTTGTTCACTCCATCGTAGTTGGCAGTAATGGTTCCAGCCCCAATATTGACTTGATTCCCTAAGTTAGCGTTACCCAGATACGATAAATGGGCAATGTTGGTTTGATTGCCAATTGTCGTACTCTTGAGTTCGACAAAATTACCCACTCGACACTGATTGCCAACCTGCACTTGGGTGCGCAGGTGCGAATAGGGACCAATTTGCGTTCCCGCCGCCACTGTACTTTCATTGACGACCGAATAAAGCACGGTCACATTCTCACCGATCTGGCTGTCTGCAACTAAACTTCCTGGCCCAATCCGGCTGCCAGCTTGAATCAGGGTATTGCCTCGCAGATGTGTTTGCGGCTCAATGATCACCTCAGGTTGTATTTGCACCGTTTCATCAATGGTGATGCTGTTGGGGTCAATCAGCGTCACCCCCGCCGCCATCCACTGATCCTTGATTCGAGTCTGCAAGATCTCGTAGGCTGCGGCCAACTGCTTGCGATCGTTGATGCCCAAAATCTCTTGGTAGTCTTCGACATCCACTGCCATCACGGGTGAGAGGTAATTGACCGCATCGGTGATGTAGTACTCCTGCTGATCGTTATTAGCACTCAGTTGCGGCAGCACCCGAGCCAAGTCTGCCCAACGAAAACAATAAACTCCAGCGTTAATTCGGGTATTCTGGCGTTGAACTTCAGTGCAATCTCGATCTTCAACAATTTGTTTAAGGAAATTTTTTGAATCACAGAACACCCGCCCATATCCCTTTGGATCAGGTAAGTGAGCAGTCAGAATTGTCGCCGCGTTTTGATTGGCTTGGTGGGTCTGAAGTAACTGCTTTAACGTTTGGGGGCGCAGCAGCGGCACGTCTCCGTTTAAGACCAGCAGATCGCCCTGAAATTCACTTAGGTAGGGAATAACTTGTTGGACGGCGTGACCGGTTCCCAACTGTTCGGTCTGCTGCACATACTCAACCCCAGGCAAAGATTGCAGCGTCGCCTGCACTAGATCACCGCGATACCCGACGATCACTAGCTGGCGGGTAGGAGAGATTTCCGACAAACTTTTCAGGACTCGTTCTACTAGCGATCGCCCGCCCAGGCCGTGCAAAACCTTAGGCAGGTTAGACTTCATCCGCGTCCCCCGTCCTGCAGCCAAAATCGCTACCGCTACCATTGTTGTTAGCCAAACTTAACCCCCGGAGTATATCGCGCTTCCGGTTGCTTTGACTACACAAGCATGGTGCTGTTGTCGTAGCTGATCAATTCTCTAGACTAAGGCTTTACGAGGGTTCTTGAGGAAGCGAGGGAATCTGCTCGCCCCGCTGGAATCCCAAAGGCTTTTACAGAGGATTGAGGAAGTCCAGCCTCTTGAACGGGGACTTCCGGCATTTCCTGGCGACAGTGAGGACAATATAAATAGGAGCGTCCAGAGCGGGCGTGCCGGAGCAATAGATCGGAGCAACAGGGACAGTAGGTCATTTTATATTAATCCAGCTTATTTATATGAATTATCTTTAATGGTCGCAATGCAAAATCTGCAATTTAACTATCTAGAGGTATAGAAACGGTTCCTTGCTTAGTGGTGCAGAAAACTATTGTGGTGCAGACTTTCAGTCTCATGATGAGAATACGACGACTTTGGAGAACTCAATGCGGCACTCTAGCTGTGCCTGCTTTCGGCGAGAGGCCCAAGCAGTCGGTGGACTTTTACTGGG
>JBGTDP010000389.1:0-2136 GCA_041748255.1 Thermosynechococcaceae cyanobacterium
AAAGCCGCAGATTTAAATCAGATTCGGGCCTATCAAAGTAACATTGCGGTCACCTGGCTGTTTTCTCGGGGAATGATGGTGCCCACTGGTCGCCACCTACCCCCCCAGCGATTGAATGCGATGCTGAACACCTTTTTTGGGATTCTGGCCGCCGAACCCCCGCAGGTGGCAGATACTTTTATCAAGGATCGGGCTGGATGGTTGCCCTTTAACCGCATGGCTGTCAAAGCTGCTGTGCAAAACCCATCGCTGCTTTACTGGATCTGGGATCTAGTCGGAGCGAAGGACCTGCTGCGGTGGGTAGTCAGCTACTTGAGCTTTACCCTGGATGCCTTGTTGAACTTTTTGTTGGGGGGTTGGCTGCCGGGGTTGGTCCGCCGCCTGCAGCCTTGGTTAGAACCAAAATATCCCCGGTTTTGGCTGTGGCTACTGGCCCGCAGCTACGCGCTGACCTACTCAATCGGACGACCGCGCTTAGAGCGATCGCTACCCTTAAAGTCAGAAGCAAACCCTGTTTTAGAATCTCAACCCCATTAAGAACACCAGCCAGCTCATCCTAGGATAAGAACTGTAGCGATTCCCCGATTGGCCTCAAAAATGTCTATTTCTTCTGGATCAGAAAATCAGTCCCTTGGTGTTGCCGTGGTTGGCACTGGCTTTGGTCAAAAAGTCCATATTCCTGGGTTTCAGGCCCATCCCCTCACCCACCTTGCCGCGATCTATCACCGGGACTTAGCCCAGGCCAAAGCGTTGGCCCAGGAGTATGACATTCCCCAGGCCTGTAGCACGGTTGAGGAAGTTGTGGCTTTACCGGAGGTTCAAGGGGTGAGTATTTCCACCCCGCCATTTCTGCACTTTGAAATGGCCAAAAAAGTCCTTCAAGCAGGCAAGCACTTACTGCTAGAGAAACCGACTGCGCTCTCGGCTACCCAAGCCCAGGAACTTTACCATCTAGCGGCTGAAACAGGCGCGGTCACAGCCATGGATTTTGAGTTTCGCTATGCCCCGGAGTGGCTGCGATTCCAGGAATTACTCTTGGATGGTTATTTTGTCGGTCATAAACGCCTGGTAAAAATTGATTGGCTGGTGTCTGGTCGCGCTGATCCAAGTCGCCCCTGGAACTGGTATGCCCGCAAAGACAAGGGCGGTGGGGCTCTGGGGGCTTTAGGGTCCCACACCTTTGACTATATTCATTGGCTGTTTGGCCCCGTGAAGCGCCTCTGTGCTCAGTTAAATACCGCCATCCCTACCCGTCCCGACCCGGATACTGGAGAGGCGAAACCGGTGGATGCCGATGACACCTGTACGCTGTTGTTGGAGTTGGCCGATGGCACCCCCTGTCAAGTTTCAATTAGTGCAGTGACCTATCAAGGGCGGGGGCACTGGGTTGAGGTTTATGGCGATCGCGGCACCTTAATCCTGGGCAGCGACAACCAGAGTGATTATGTGCACGGGTTCAAGCTCTGGGCAGCGCCAGCAGGAGAAGCTCTAGAGCAACAAGAAATTCCTGATCGCTTGGCGTTTGAGAAAACCTTTGCCGATGGTCGCATCGCGCCTTTTGTGCGAGTCGTAGATCGCTGGGTTCAGGGAATTGAGCAGGATAAAAGCCTCGTGCCTTCCTTAAAAGAGGGCCTGTACTCTCAGCTATTGATGGATCTAACCCATCAATCAAGTGAAACGGGCAACTGGGTCGAGGTTCCAGATTTAAATTCGTTTCTAGGGCTGTGAATAAATTCTTGAAGCTAGCTGCAGGAGTCGGATTGACGGTAGCGCATTCCCGGCAACTGAGCTACCCGTCCCAGGAGTTCCAGTTGCAACAGTGCACCGGAGACAGAGCCAGAGTCCAGCTTCATGGTTTGAACAATTAAATCAAATGGGACAGATTCTTCAGCCAGGGCTTCACTTAAGGCTTCGATCGCCTGCAGAACTTGTTCCAAGGCTGGTTCTAGCGGCAACTCTTGTTTAGATTCCGGGGCTAAAGGCTGCGGTTGATCCAGTTTTGGCAAAGCTCCCAGGGCTTCTAACAGGTGGCCTTCACTTAAGATAATTTGTGCTCCCCGGTTGACCAGTCCCAGGCAGCCTAAGGCTCGGGGATTATCCAATGTTCCCGGCAACACAAATACATCCCGGCCATAA
>JBGTDP010000390.1:0-14301 GCA_041748255.1 Thermosynechococcaceae cyanobacterium
GGGGTCATTTTTGGTCCCCATGGGCTAAAGCTGCTCCAGAGCGAGTCTGAGACGATGAAACTGCTCTCAGATACGGGGCTACTGTATCTGATGTTTGTGGCTGGGTTAGAAATTGACCTGGAGCAGTTTAACAAAGTTAAATTTCGCTCCGCTGGCTTTGGCAGCTTTACCTATTTTTTGCCTTTAATCACAGGGATTTTGATTGGTCGCCTGTTTGGGTTTGATTGGGTGGCGGCGGTGTTGATTGGCTCCATGCTGGCGTCCCATAGTCTGTTGACCTATCCAATAGTCAGCCGCCTAGGTGTCGTCGGTAACGAGGCCGTGACGGTCACCTTGGGTGCGACGATCTTTACCGATATTAGGGCGCTAATTCTGCTGGCGATTTGTATTGGGGTGGGGGAAGGGGATTTTAGCATTGGCAAATTGCTGATTCTCTTAGTGTCCCTGGCAATTTATGCCCTAGTAATTTTGTTTGGCTTTAACTGGTTGGGGCAAGAATTCTTTCGCCGCTCCGGGGGCAATCAAGGCAACCAGTTTTTATTTGTACTGTTGGTGGTTTTCTTGTCTGCCCTGGGAGCGGAACTGATTGGGGTCGAAAAAATTGTCGGAGCGTTTCTAGCTGGGTTTGCCGTCAATGAGGTGGTTGGCGATGGCCCGGTCAAGGAAAAGACTGTCTTTGTGGGCAGTGTGCTATTTATTCCGATTTTCTTTGTCAATATTGGCACATTGATTGACGTTTCGGCTTTTTTTACTAGCCTTGCTTCCATCTGGCTATCGGTGGTGATTGTCGTAGGGCTGCTGGCGAGTAAGTTCTCGGCTGCTTTTCTGGCCAAACTGGTCTACCGCTACAACTGGCGGCAAATGTTTACCATGTGGTCGATGTCAATTCCCCAGGTGGCTACAACATTAGCGGCAGCCCTGGTAGGGAATGAAGCCGGCCTGTTGAGCGAAGAAGTGCTCAACAGTGTGATCGTGATGATGCTGGTGACTGCAATTTTAGGGCCGCTGGTGGTCACGCGAGCAGCCAGTGGCTTGAGTGTGCCAGACAACTTTGAACCGGAGGACACACCCGCTGACTGGCAACCCCAATCCGCTGATGCCTTTTCGGTTGTTGTCCCAGTCTATAACCCCAAAACCGAGAAAAATTTAATTGAACTGGCAGCCCTGTTGGCCAAGCATGAATCGGGGCGGATTGTGCCCCTGGCGCTTACCCTAGCCCGAGGAGAAATGGAGTCTAGTCGCTTGGCGGCGGCCCTACAGCAGAGTGAGCGCTTGCTGCAAAAAGCAACTGCCCTGAGCCAGGAATTTGACCTTGAAGCAGACCCCTTGCTGCGGATTGACGATAGTGTTTCCCAGGGAATCGCCCGAGCTAGCCGTGAACAAAAGGCAAATTTGGTGATTATGGGCTGGAGCAAGAGAACCGGGTTCCGGGCCCGGTTGTTTGGCAACCTGATTGATGAGGTGCTGTGGGCCTCCCACTGTCCGGTGGCGGTGACGCGATTGCTGGATTCGCCCACCAATATCCGCCGTATCCTGGTGCCGGTGGATAACCTGTCTGAGCAGGCCGCTCGCAAGGTGCGGTTTGCTCAAATTCTGGCCGAGGCCAATCAAGCCCAGGTCACGGTTTTGAATATCTGCGATCGCCGCACCTCAACAAACCGCCAAGCCTGGATGAAGTCCCAGCTCTCGCTACTGCTCTCCAAGTGGGCCCCTGGGAATCAGTTTGAGATTAAGATCACCGCCAGCAATACGATTGCCAGGGCAATTTTGCAGCACGCCAAACAGGTGGATCTCGTTGTAATGCGATCGCGCCGCCGCCGAACCGCTGGCGGATTGGCAATCAGTGATGTCACCACCCAGGTGTTGCAGCAGCTAACCTGTTCGGTGGTGATGCTGGGGGAACCTCACCAGAACAGCTAAAATCTTGGCGCAGGTCTAGCTTTAGCCAGCGGAATCAGAAATTTCCTGGATTTGCTGGTATTTAACTGGGCGAGTTGAAATAGCCGTGCTACCCTGTGGGGAATTGCCAGACACTAAGCATTTCTTCCTTGAGCTAGCTGTCGGTGTATATCAAGCAACTCGAACTTTCCCACTTTAAATCCTTTGGCGGCACAACCCGAATTCCGCTGCTGCCTGGTTTCACCGTTGTTTCCGGGCCTAACGGCTCCGGCAAGTCAAATCTACTCGATGCGCTGTTATTTGCCCTGGGACTGAGTAGCTCTAAGGGAATGCGGGCCGAGCGTTTGCCGGATTTAGTCAGCCATACCCAAGCCCATCGGGGACACTCGGTGATGGAAACCAGTGTCACTGTCACCTTTGAGCTTACGGATGATCTTATAGATCAACTAGGGTCTGGGACTGGGGAGTCCCCAGATCAACTCAATCAAAGCGAGTGGCAGGTGACCCGCAGGCTAAGGGTGACCAAGCAAGGCACTTATACCTCTAACTACTACATCAACGGCGAACCCTGCACCCTGGGAGATTTACACGAACAGTTGAACCGACTGCGAATTTATCCTGAGGGCTACAACGTTGTTTTGCAGGGAGATGTCACCAGCATTATTTCCATGAACTCGCGGCAGCGGCGAGAAATCATTGATGAACTGGCGGGAGTGGCTGACTTTGACCGCAAAATTAACCAGGCAACAGACAAACTGGATACGGTCAAAGAGCGGGAAGATCGATTTCGGATTGTCGAGAATGAGCTA
The DNA here is from genome assembly GCA_041748255.1 of Thermosynechococcaceae cyanobacterium. Taxonomy (GTDB): domain Bacteria; phylum Cyanobacteriota; class Cyanobacteriia; order Thermosynechococcales; family Thermosynechococcaceae; genus JBGTDP01. The sequence goes on from JBGTDP010000390.1 coordinate 2,709, forward strand.
ATCGCCCAGCGCGATCGCCTGGCCCGGGATCGCACCCAGGCTCAAAAATACCAACACCTGCGGACCCAGCTTCTGGCTAAACAAGCCTGGGAGGCTGTCCTGGTTTGGCGCAGCTGCCAGCAACAGGTGCAGGAATTGATCAAAGCCTTAGCAACCAGCGATCGCACCCAAGCAGAGCTGGCAGCCCAGATCAAGGCCAACCAAGCTCAGATCCAGCAAACAACGGTTCAACTGGAGCAGCTCAATGCCCAGGTCAAAGCCCTGGGAGAAGATGAACAACTGGCTGTGCAATCTGCCGTGGCCAGTCAAGAAGCCCAACTGCGTCAACTTCAGCGCCAGCAACAGGACCTGGAACAGGCCCAACAGACCACCGCTGAGCAGATTGTCAAATGGCAGCAGGAGATTCAAGCCCACCTCCAAGGGCTTGACGAGCTGGCCCAGGAACAAACCCGGCAAACCCAAAATCTCAGGCAGCTGACCCACAGCCGTGACCAGGCCCAAGCCCAACTAGACGCCAGCCGAGAATCAGCTAAGGCTCTGGCGGCCACTGCCGAAGCCTGGATTAGCCAGCAAACCCAACTGCGCCAGCAGATTGAAACGGTACTCCAAACCCTAGACCCTCAACGCACCGAGCAGGCTCAGCTCCAAGAGCGGGTGCATCAAGGCCAGCGTCAGCTCCAGGAGCAAACTGCGGCTCTAGAAACCTGCCAAGGCGAGATCAATACCAATCAAGGCCAGTTAAACCAAGCCCAAGGGGATCTCACCGACCATCAGGAGCAGGTACAATCCCTGGCCCGGGCCACGGCGATCGCCGATCAGGATTTAAAAATCCAACAGGAAACCCAGGCCCGGCTGTTGCGGGAACAGCGGGAGAAACAACGCCAGCTCGATAAACTTGAGGCTCAGCAGCAGGCCCAACAAGAGGTTCAAGGCACCTATGCCACCCGCTTAATCCTGGGGGCAGAGGTGCCGGGGGTGTGCGGGATTGTGGCCCAACTCGGTCAAGTGGCCCCAGAGTTTCAACTAGCCCTGGAGATCGCGGCTGGGGCCCGATTGGGTCACATGGTGGTGGAGGATGATGGCGTTGCCGCGGCGGGGATTGAACTTTTGAAGCGCGAACGGGCCGGACGGGCGACGTTTTTGCCCCTAAACAAGATTCAACCGGGGCGATCGCTGGTGCCCCTCCAGGCCAGTGGAGCGGTCGACTACGCCTTTAACTTAGTTCAGTTTGCGCCTCGCTACCGGGGGATTTTTGCCTATGTATTTGGGTCGACCGTGGTGTTTGCCACCCTGGCTGATGCCCGCCGCTGTCTAGGGCAGTATCGGATGGTCACCCTTGAGGGAGATCTCTTAGAGGCCACCGGCGCGATGACCGGGGGCAGTCGCAGCCCTCAGCAGTCGATTCACTTTGGCAAAGGGGAAGCCAGGGAATCTGAAGAAGTGCTGGCATTGAAAGCGCGTCTGGGGGAAATTGAGCAGCTCTTAGTCCGGCTGACCCACCATCTTGCCACTGCCCAGGAACGGTTTGATCAGCAGGTCCAGGCTCTGGGGGAGTGCCGCCAGCAGCAGCGAGAAACTCAACTGCGAACCGAGCAGTTAGCCGTCACCCACGCCACCTTGGAGACACAGCAGGAACGACTGCAATCCCAGGTGCAGGGGCAGACCCAGGAACTTGCCAGCAGCCGCGATCGCTTGAACGTTTTAGAGCAGGAGCTTCCCCAGCAGGAAGCCCAACTCCAAGGGTTGCGACAGTCCCTAAGTGAGCTTGAGCAGTCCCAGACCCACAGCGAATGGCAGCAGATCCAACAGGTGATCCAGGGCCACGAAGCTGAACTGAGTGAGCAGGAGTTAGCCCTACGCACCGCTCAACAACGGCTGCAGGATTTTGAAAATCAGCATCAGCGCCTGCAGGAGAAGATCGTTCAAGCCCAACAGCAGCAGCAACAGGGCCGCAGCCAACAGACAACCCAACTCAACCAGCGCAATCAGTTGGTTCAACAAATTCAGGAAGCTGAAGCAGCGATTGCTCAGTTAAAAATTGATCTGGGGCAGTTAGAACAAAAGCTAGGAGCCGAAAAGCAGGCCCGCGATCGGGTAGAGCGCCAGTTGCGGGAGCAAACCGCCGCCCAGCAGCAACTGGCCTGGCAAGGGCAGAAACTTCAAGAAACCCAGCAAACCCAGCAGTTAGAACTGGCAGCCCTGGAAGCGCAACTTCAGGCCCATACAACGGAACTTCCCCAACCGCTACCGGAGGTGCCTGAGGAACTGGGTCTAGAGCAACTGCGCCAAGAACTGCGATCGGATCAAAAACGGCTGCAGGCAATGGAGCCGGTGAATATGCTGGCGATCGAAGAGTACGATCGCACCCAGGGCCGCCTGGATGAGCTGACCCAAAAACTAGAGACCCTGGCAGGGGAACGCACGGAACTGCTGCTACGGATTGAAAACTTTACCACCCTCCGTCACCAGGCCTTTCGCGAAGCCTTTGATGCCGTCAACCAAAACTTTCAAACCATTTTTGCCTCCCTTTCGGATGGGGACGGCCATCTTCAGCTTGAAGATCCCACCGATCCATTTCGAGGGGGGTTAAATCTGGTGGCCCATCCCAAGGGCAAACCCGTGCAGCGGCTGGCCTCCATGTCTGGGGGCGAAAAGTCCCTGACAGCGTTGAGCTTTATCTTTGCCCTGCAGCGCTATCGGCCCTCCCCCTTCTATGCCTTTGATGAAGTCGATATGTTTCTGGATGGGGCCAATGTTGAGCGACTCTCAAATATGATCCGGCAGCAGGCCCAGGAAGCGCAATTTATTGTCGTGAGTTTGCGGCGACCGATGATTGAAGCCTCAGAACGAACCATCGGCGTTACCCAGGCTCGGGGAACCCATACACAGGTGATTGGGCTGCAGATCCAGCCGCGCAGTGCTTCTGTCTAGGCAATCCCTAACCCGTCTAGGGATCAGCATAACTTCTCTAAAAAATGAAACCTCTTTCTTGAGGCTGCTTGCCACAATGAATCTAGGGTCATAAGATCACCATAAGCAACAGTCCGGGATAATCCCGGCGACCTGCAAACTAATACTGCCTGCCTAAAAGCTACGATTAGCTAGTATATAAAGTAGGCATTCGATTCAGGATTCAGAACAGAATGACGCTATCTGATCAACTTCAACAACGCTCTGACCTTGTCGGGACCCAGATCATCACCCGGGACACGGGCAAGAAGCTCGGTGTGATTAATCAGCTCTGGGTCGATGTTGATCAGCGGGAAGTGGTGGCCCTGGGACTGCGGGATACCCTTTTTACCGGCAACCAACGTTATATGCTCCTGAGCAGCATCCGTCAGGTTGGGGATGTGATCCTAGTTGATGATGAATACGCGATCGAAGATGTGAATATCTTCAACTACAGCCCTCTGGTGGCGAGTGAGGTGATCACCGAAGCCGGGGAACTTCTGGGGAAAGTGCGCGGGTTTAAGTTTGATATTAACAATGGCCAGATTTCTTACTTGATTATTGCCTCCTCGGGGTTGCCTTTGATTCCTTCGCAGTTGATCAGCACCTACGAGTTGCCAATTGATGAAATTGCCAGCAGTGGTCCTGAGCGCTTAATTGTCTTTGAAGGGGCAGAAGAGCGCTTAAATCAACTAACCGTTGGAGTTTTAGAGCGTCTGGGGATAGGGGTACCTCCCTGGGAGCAGGAAGAAGACGAGTACATCACTACCACCACCAGCACCGGTAATCAGCTAGGGTCTGGGCTGCAAACCCCGTACGCTGCCCCCAGTCGCCAAAGGGTGGAAGAAAACTGGGAAGAAGAAGCCTGGCCGATAGAGGAACCAGCTTACCGCCAGCGGGAATACGAGTATGACTATGTAGAAGAACCAGCCCCGCCGCCCCCCCGTCGCCAGGAGTCCTACGACTATGGCTATGACCAGGCGGAGGATTGGGCTCAGCCCCCTAGCCGCGAGGAACCCACCTACGGCGCTGAGTCAAGCTACGAAGCCAAAGAGCAAGAGGTCTACGAAGAAAAGCAAGATATCTGGGATGAAGACTACGAAGCGCCAGAAATCAATTTGACTCAGCAAATTAAAGCCCCAGAATACGAAGAAACCGATTATTAATTTCTAGAAATCTCCTCAGCCTGCCGTGACGTTAACTGCTTCCACCCTCACTGAGACTGCCCAACGAACCCAAAGGGCGGCGCAAGATCTGGCAACTCTGGCAACGGGAACTCGCCACCAAGCTCTAGAAGCGATCGCTCAAGCGCTAGAAGCTGCTTCCCCAGAAATCCTGGCCGCTAACCAGCGAGACTGCGAAGCAGCCCAGGCTCAGGGGTTAGCAAGTTCTCTGTACGCGCGGCTGAAGCTGGATCAAACTAAACTCACCGCCGCGATCGCTGGGGTCCGAAGTGTGGCCCAATTGAGTGACCCCGTGGGGGCGATTCAACTGCACCGGGAGCTGGATACCGGGCTGGTTCTCAAGCGAGTCAGCTGTCCTTTAGGGGTTTTAGGGGTAATCTTTGAAGCTCGCCCAGATGCGGTGATTCAAATCTCTGCCCTGGCAATCAAATCCGGCAATGGGGTGATCCTCAAGGGAGGTCAAGAAGCAATTTACTCCTGTAGAGCCTTAGTTAAAGCCATTCACCAAGGGCTTGCTCAAACAAAGGTTTCCCCCCAAGCCGTGGAACTGCTAACCAGCCGGGAGGAAACCCTGGCAATGTTAAAGCTAGATGCCTATGTTGACCTGATTATTCCCAGGGGCTCAAATTCCTTTGTCCGCTACGTCCAGGAAAATACCCAAATCCCCGTCCTGGGTCACGCGGAGGGGCTCTGCCATCTGTATGTGGATCAAGAGGCAGACTTAGATCAAGCTGTGGCAATTACTGTAGATGCCAAAACCCAGTATCCGGCTGCCTGTAATGCGATTGAAACCCTTCTGGTGCACTCATCCATCGCTGAGGTGTTTCTGCCCAAAGTGGCCAAAGCCCTGCGGGAGCAGCAGGTGGAACTGCGGGGCGACCCCCAGGCAAGCGCCATCGTCGAGATGCAACCCGCCACGGCAGCAGACTGGGAGACAGAGTATGGCGATTTGATTTTGGCGATTAAAGTGGTTGATTCTTTAGCAGCGGCGATTGCCCACATTAATACCTATGGTTCTGGTCACACCGAAGCAATTGTTACCCAAGATCCCCAGGCTGCTGACACCTTTTTAACCCGAGTTGATGCTGCGGGGGTCTATCAAAACTGCTCCACCCGGTTTGCCGATGGCTTTCGCTATGGCTTGGGGGCCGAAGTTGGGATTAGCACTCAGCAACTACCTCCCCGAGGGCCAGTGGGTCTAGAGGGCCTGGTCACCTATAAGTATCAGCTTATTGGGCAAGGACAGGTGGCTGCGACCTACTCAGGGTCAGCGGCTAAGCCCTTCACACACCGGGACTTGTAAGACTCCTGGATCGAAAATATTCGTCCTGATTGTCGGCTTCAGTGTCCTCCAATTAGAAGGACTAAGGAGGACAAAATTTAATTTAAAGATGCTGCTTAAACCAATCGCCCTCGCCCCATCCTCCCACCAACCTGTATCCCTCTGCCAAATTTGGGAGAAGGGCTAGGGGCGAGGGCAAAACTAGGATCCTATGGATTTTATTCACCTAAGAGGAATTCGCAGCTATGGCTATACTGGCGTTTTGCCGGAGGAGCAGGTTTTAGGCCAGTGGTTTGAGGTGGAATTAACCCTGGGGCTGAATTTGAGGCAATCGGGAATCAGCGATCGCCTAGAAGACACCCTGGACTACCGGGATTTAATTAAAAATGTGCAGATCCTGGTGAAAAATGCCCGGTTTAAGCTCTTGGAGCGCTTAGCCACGGAGATCGCCGATCAAGCCCTGAACACAGACAAGGTTGAGCAGGTTCAAGTGCGGCTAACAAAGCTGGCGGCCCCGATTCCTGATTTTGCGGGGCAAATCACGGTGGAGCTAACCCGTCAACGAGATTCTATTAATTCTGAAATAAAACAACAGCTTTGAAGTTTAAGCTCCGTGCTATCCTAACCAGCCTTTGAGTCGCTCGGCGGTTGCCGATCGCCGCAACTTGCGAATTGCTTTACTTTGAATCTGGCGCACCCGCTCCCGAGACAGATTAAACAGACCGCTAACTTCTTCGAGGGTATGGGGCTCCCCATTCTCTAAGCCGTAGCGCATGGCAATCACGTTCTTCTCGCGCTCTGTCAGCACGCTGCCCAAGATCTGGGATAGCTCCTGGCGCATCATCATCTCACCCATTTGTTTCTCAGGGGATTGGGCGTCATCGGCTTCTAGCAGATCGATTAACTCAGTATCCTCTTCTTTACCAACCCGGCGATTGAGTGACAGCGATCGCTGCCGCACCCGCTGTAGCATTCGCAATTGCTCTGGGGTGACTTCCAGGGCATCCGCCAGTTCCTGTTCAGTGGGTTTGCGCTGTAGTTCTTTCTTTAACTCTCGCTGGGCTTTTTTAAGCTTGTTGAGCTTTTCAACAATGTGAATTGGCAGGCGAATGGTTCGGGAGTCATTGGCGATCGCCCGTGTGATTCCTTGGCGAATCCACCAGTAAGCGTAGGTTGAGAACTTAAATCCTTTCTCAGGATCAAATTTTTCCGTGGCCCGGTTCAGCCCCAGGGCTCCTTCCTGCACTAGATCCAGAAACGGCACCCCTCGGTTTAAGTAGCGCTTGGCAATCGAAACCACCAGGCGCAGGTTAGAGCGAATCATTTTTCGCTTTGCCACCCGGCCCCGGTGTAGCCGATTTTGCAGCTGACGTTCAGTCAAACCCATAGCACTGGCAAGCTCGGTTTGAGTGGCAGGCCGATCTAATTCCTGCTGCAGGCGTTCTTTGAGGGCCTCAAACTCGACCAGGTATTGAACCCGACGCGCCAGTTCTACTTCTTCGTTGGGCTTGAGCAACGGGAATCGGGACATATCCTTAAAGAAAGCCCCAACTGCATCGTCGGAGCTGGTCTTGCTATAGCCAGCGGTGCGGCTAGAGGCCACTGCGTCAACTTCGGCTTCAGCTTTACCGGCTTCAGAGATCGGTGTTTGAGCGTTATCTTCTTGACTAAGCATGGGATATAAAAAGTAATTTAAATCAAATTCAGCAGCCTTTGAGGTCTGCTAGCAGCGACTACACTGACACTCTCTCCCCACAATACAGAGTTGAAACTTGCCACTAGGTATCCTAATGAACGATTAGGTCTATTGATGAATGTCCTTTAATGGAGAACCGCAGCGATTGTTATCCTGGGCCGAATTCAACGTTTTATGCAGGTGTGCCCACTTCAGAAGCTAATCAGAACTAAACTTGAACCTGGGGATGATACCCGGTGATTAATTCAATCCCCAAATACATCCCTTGAATTTATTGATGCTATGGTGTAGCATCTCATACTCATTCCTACTCTTCCAATCTACCAATAGAGGGAATAGTACAAGTAAGTTTTAATTGTTTACATTTGATTTCCAATGCCTGAAAGTAATTAGTCAACGTTTTGCCCCTGCTACTGTCTTGTCTATTGCTCCCAAATCTATGTCTACGCCTAGTTTGAGCACCAGTCGACAAGTAGCTGAATCTGGAGCAGTCTCTGCTTGGGGTCACTCGGCTGCTGAGCAGTGGTTAGAAGTTCTTGTAGACTCTCCAGGCAGCCAGGGGCTGTATACCTATAAGCTGCCTCTGGATCTGGCCGTTAACCCTGGGGATATCTTAAGTGTTCCGTTTGGAACCCAGCAGTTGGGAGGGATTGCAATTCGGCCCCTATACCAATTGCCTGCCGATCTAGAGCCCAATCAACTGCGTGCCGTCACAGAGGTTGTCAGTAGCGGATTCTTCCCTCCAGGGTACTGGCCGTTGCTCGAACGCGTGGCCCAGTACTATCACACTGCCTTAATTCAAGCAATTCGAGTCGCGCTCCCGCCGGGGCTGTTGCAGCGATCGCAACGGCGAATTCGTCTGGCAGTGGCGGTAATTTCGCCTGGCAGCACCGCTTTTTTAAGTCCCCCTGCCCAGCAAATTCTAGCCTTACTTCAGGCTGGGGCGAAGGCCGACTATACCTGGAACTATCTCCAGCGACAGGTCAAAGGGGCGCAACGCGGTCTCCAGGAACTGAGGCAACAGGGCTGGGTCGAAAGTTATCTGAAGACGGCTAATGCACCCAAGCCTAAACAACAGCAAGCGGTGATCCTGCTGCCATCAACTGATCAAGATCTCACACCGCGTCAGCAAGAAATTCTAGAGGTGCTTAAACACCGGGGCGGTGACCTTTGGCTACAGGATTTGCTGCAACTGAGCCACACCAGTTCCACCACCCTCAAGACCTTAGAAAAAAAGGGCTGCATTGCAATTGAATCCCGGCAGGTGCTGCGCTTAGAGAGCAGTCCAATCCCAGCAGCGGATGATTCTCACTCCCTGACTGCGGATCAAGCCAGGGTGCTAGAAACTATTCATAGCCTGACTGGATTTGCCCAGGTGCTCCTGCACGGGGTAACTGGCTCCGGCAAAACAGAAGTGTATCTGCAGGCGATCGCCCCAATTCTAGAGCAGGGGAAATCGGCGCTGGTGCTGGTGCCTGAAATTGGGCTAACCCCCCAATTAACCGATCGGTTTCGGGCCCGATTTGGGGCCAGGGTTTGGGTTTATCACAGTGGTCTATCCGACGGCGAGCGCTATGACACCTGGCGGCAGCTTCTCAGGCCCATCCCCCAGGTGATCATCGGCACCCGTTCCGCGGTCTTTGCCCCCTTATCAAATTTGGGTCTGATTGTTTTAGACGAAGAACACGATGCTGGTTTCAAGCAAGATCGCCCCTCCCCCTGCTACCATGCTCGCACTGTGGCTACCTGGCGGGCTGAGCTAGAGAACTGTCCGCTGCTGTTGGGCTCAGCCACCCCCTCTCTAGACACCTGGGCCAGCATTCAAGGGGCAGCGGCATCTGGAGCCCAAAATAATTTAGGACAGCACTATTTGTCTCTACCGCAGCGGGTTCAGGCACGACCGATGCCACCAATTGAGGTGGTCGATATGCGCCAAGAGTTGCAGCAGGGCAATCGCTCTATTTTTAGTCGCACCCTGGCCCAGGCCCTGGAGCAGTTACAGGCAGATAATCACCAGGGACTGTTATTTGTTCACCGCCGGGGTCACAGCACCTTTGTCTCCTGTCGTAGTTGTGGTCATGTGGTCGAGTGCCCTGACTGTAGTGTCTCCCTCACCTATCATCACACCCATGAGCGACATCAACCCACGCTGCGCTGCCACTACTGCAACCACACCCGCGTCCATCCTCCCCACTGTCCGGCCTGCGGGTCTCCTTATTTTAAATATTTTGGCAGCGGCACCCAGCGGGTGATCCGGGAGCTGGCGGAGCAATTTCCTGATCTACGGTTAATTCGATTTGATAGCGATACCACTCGGACCAAGGGGGCCCATCGCACCTTGCTAGATCGCTTTGCCCAGGGAGAAGCAAACCTGCTAGTGGGGACTCAGATGCTGACCAAAGGCATTGACCTGCCCCAGGTGAAGCTGGTCGGGGTGTTGGCCGCCGATGGGCTGCTCAACTTGCCGGACTATCGAGCTGGTGAACGGGCGTTTCAAACCCTGACTCAGGTGGCCGGACGGGCCGGTCGGGGGGATGATCCGGGTCGGGTGATGATCCAGACTTATACCCCTGAGCATCCAGTGATTCAGGCGGTTCGGGATTATGCCTTCGAAGGATTTATTGCCACTGAGCTGCAACAACGGGCGAGCTTAAACTATCCCCCCTACGGACGCTTGATTTTGCTGCGCTTGAGTGGCCTGGATCAGGCAACTGTAGAATCAACGGCACAGACCTTGGCGCAGTTTCTGACCACCCAGCTCAGGGATAGCTGGGAGATTCTAGGTCCGGCACCAGCCAACGTTTTGCGGGTGGCCCGTCGCTATCGCTGGCAACTGTTACTGAAGCTGCCGCCTCTAGAGGCTGAACCGCCGGAATGTCTTTTGCCGGTTGAGGCATTGCGGTCCTGCTGCCCTGCCTCTGTGCGCCTAACCATTGATGTTGACCCCCTAAGTTTGCTTTAGGATCTTTGTCTGGGGGCTTTGCTGGGGAGATCCATTTCTATCTCTACCAGTAGATTCAAGACTGGTGGGGATAGTGCTCTAGCCAACTGCGGGTTCCAAACCATTCACAGGCATAGGAGGCTACCTGAGCTGCTTTTGCCAGGGCTTGCTCAAAGTCATAATCCAAAATGAAATGACAAAAAGCCCCGTGAAAAATGTCACCCGCCCCGGCGGTGTCAACTGGCTTGATTTTAGGAACTTCCACCTGACCCAGTTGACCGGCCTTTAGGTACTCAATCGGCTGGTTTTGCTGGGTAATTGCAATTTGAGGAATCCCCATTTCAACCAGATAGGCCAGTACCTGCTGGGGGGTTTCACAGCTAGGAGGATAAAAGTCTTGGGAGCAAATTGCATAGTCCACAAAGGGCAGAACTGTCTCGAATCCTGGTTTCCAGCTCCCACCATCAATTACAACTGGAATGTCCTTGGCTTTGGCCCTTTTAGCGATCGCTGCTCCCACGGCCATTTGGTGCCCATCAATCAAGACAATATCAATGCCTAGCAAGCCTTCCCAGACCTGGGGAGGAATCTGTTCTGGCTGAGCTTGGGCCTTAGCGGCATTGAGAGAAATAATCGCTCGCTCGGCGGTGGCCTGGTTGACGATGATCGAGGACACCGGGGGTGGCTGCGGACGATCGGGGTCTAGATCAACCAGGGTGATTTCATGGGCTTCTAGGTCTGCCTGGACCCACTGCTGGATGGGGTGGCTGCCGATGACGCCCAGCAATTTAGCGTCACTCCCCAAATGGCTAAAGGTGACGGCGGCATTGGTTGCCGGGCCGCCGGTGGAAACCGTGTAATCAGTGGCCACTATCTTTTGATTGGCTGCCGGTGGCCCTGACTCAGATAGATAAACCAGATCGATTGTGACTAAACCAACAAACAGGCCCTGTCTCATAAAATTGTTCTGGAATGAGAGTAGAAGCTGGAATCTCCTCAACCATTGTTGCTGAGGTTTACCCCCTGATCCCATCCCCTGAACTTGACTTTGGGCTGTTGCGGCTATGGATTGAATTAAAAAAATCTACTTCTGGATTAAACCAAGGCTTTGAGAAACCCCTCAGAGCGTTAAGAATCGTTTCGGTGCTGTGGCTATCCTGCAGTGTAATCTGAAGCTAAATCTCTTTTGATAAAAGCCTTTCGGCGATCATCGGTTTGAGATTCCTGCTTGGACATCACCGAGGGCTGCTATCAATCAGTTTTAGGGTTTGAGACAATAAAATTGCTAACCTGCCGCTGAGTTGGGTAGCAGGTTAAGGCAATCAAGATTTAAATGACTTGAGTACGTAGTCAGAAGGGAGACCGACGATATGAAATTGGCTTACTGGATGTATGCAGGTCCGGCGCATATTGGCACCCTGCGCATCGCCAGCTCCTTTAAGAAAGTCCATGGGATTATGCACGCCCCCTTGGGGGATGATTACTTTAATGTGATGCGCTCAATGCTGGAGCGGGAGCGAGACTTTACCCCCGTGACAATC
>JBGTDP010000391.1:0-4453 GCA_041748255.1 Thermosynechococcaceae cyanobacterium
TTTATCGGCTGGTCCGGCCTGTTGCTCTTTCCCTGCGCCTTCCTAGCGCTAGGGTCATGGCTCACCGGCACCACCTTCGTCAGCTCCTGGTACACCCACGGGTTAGCCAGCTCCTACCTAGAAGGATGCAACTTCCTCACCGTTGCCGTTTCCACCCCCGCCGATAGCATGGGCCACTCCCTGCTCCTACTGTGGGGACCCGAAGCCCAAGGCAACCTCACCCGCTGGTTCCAGCTCGGGGGACTGTGGCCCTTCACCGCCTTCCATGGAGTTTTGGGTCTAATGGGCTTCATGCTCCGGCAGTTTGAGATTGCCCGGCTCGTGGGACTACGGCCCTACAACGCCATTGCCTTTAGCGCCCCGATCGCCGTATTTGTCTCCGTGTTTTTGATGTATCCCCTGGGACAATCGAGTTGGTTCTTTGCCCCCAGCCTCGGCGTTGCCGCCATCTTCCGATTCATCCTGTTCTTCCAAGGCTTCCACAACTGGACCCTCAACCCCTTCCACATGATGGGCGTTGCCGGTGTTCTGGGAGGAGCCCTATTGTGCGCCATCCATGGTGCCACCGTAGAGAACACCCTGTTTGAAGATGGCGACAAATCCAACACCTTCCGGGCCTTCAACCCCACCCAAGCAGAAGAGACCTACTCGATGGTGACCGCCAACCGGTTCTGGTCTCAGATCTTTGGGGTAGCCTTCTCCAACAAGCGCTGGCTACACTTTTTCATGTTGTTTGTGCCAGTGACCGGATTGTGGATGGCCTCCGTTGGCATTGTCGGCCTAGCGCTCAATCTGCGCTCCTATGACTTCATCTCCCAGGAGATTCGAGCCGCTGAGGACCCAGAGTTCGAGACCTTCTACACCAAGAACATTCTGCTCAACGAGGGTCTGCGGGCCTGGATGGCTCCTCAAGACCAGCCCCATGAACACTTTGTCTTCCCTGAAGAGGTATTGCCCCGAGGTAATGCTCTCTAAGGTTCAAAGCGAAGTGATTCATTTGCCCCTGTTATGACAGGGGCTTTTTTTTACAAATGTGTTATCTTACCTTCAGTAGCAATAGCTACTAAGTTTTGAGAATAAATTCCGTTTAGGGATATAGGAGGTGATGCCCATGCCAGATAGTAGTAAACGCTTGGGTCATCAGGATGAAGTTAGCCGGCTGTGGGCCGGGGCTGTTCTCTAACAGCTAGCTTAGTTTACTAGGTTGGCTTGGGGTATCCTCCCGGCAGTCTGGTTTCAACCTGAAGACCCACTAGACCGCTTCCAATTTAACAGGCTATGAGGTTAAACCTCTGGTTTGTTCCGATTGGGAGCGGATAGCTTTTTAAACCGGGATAACCACAATCCCCAGCGATGAACCGGGGTATACTAAAAATAGATCGTTGTCCTGGTTATTAGTTCTGGTGGAACTTTCCTGTAAAAGCGAATATGCCCTGTTAGCGCTCCTAGAGTTAGCCGCTCATTATCAAAGCGGTGAACCTTTGCAAATTCGGCAAATTGCTGCTCGACAAAGTATTCCTGACCGCTACCTGGAGCAGCTACTGGCCAGTCTGCGGCGTCATGGTTTGGTCCGCAGTCAAAGAGGTGCAAAAGGCGGCTATCTGTTAGCGCGAGGACCTTGGCAGATTACGTTACTAGAAATTGTAGATTGCATTGAGGGACTCGATACCCAGGCTGAGAGTCACCACAGCAAAGCAACCCCTGAAAAAGTAGTTGTCTGGGAAACCTGGCAGGAAGCTTATCAAGCTGCAAATGCAGTTCTTCAAGGATACAGTCTGCAAGATCTAGCTGAACGGCGGGATGCCAAGCAGCAACTAGACATCATGTACTATATCTAGGCCCCTGAGATGCGAATTGCTCACGATATTACCGAACTGATTGGTCGCACACCCTTGGTACAGCTCAATCGGATTCCAGCAGCAGAAGGGTGTGTCGCTCAAATCGTGGTCAAACTTGAGAGCATGAATCCGGCGGCCTCAGTCAAAGATCGGATTGGGATTAATATGATTAACCAGGCCGAACAGGACGGGTTGATCACCCCAGGTAAAACGGTTTTGGTAGAGCCCACCTCTGGGAATACAGGCATTGCCTTGGCAATGGTCGCTGCAGCTAAGGGTTATCGCTTAATTTTAGCGATGCCGGAGACCATGAGTTCAGAGCGGCGGGCGATGTTACGCGCCTATGGAGCCGAGTTAGAGCTTACCCCCGGCATTGAGGGCATGGGAGGCTGCATTCAACGAGCTCAGGGGATTGTGGATGCTACGCCCGATGCCTATATGCTGCAGCAGTTTCGCAATCCGGCCAACCCTCAGATTCATCGGGAGACTACCGCTGAAGAACTCTGGGCGGATACCGACGGTCAAGTTGATATTTTAGTGGCTGGGATTGGCACCGGGGGAACCCTAACGGGGGTTGCCGAAGTTTTAAAGCAACGCAAGCCAGGCTTTCAAGCGATCGCCGTTGAACCAGCCACAAGTCCAGTCCTCTCAGGAGGATGCCCCGGACCCCACAAAATTCAAGGGATTGGGGCTGGGTTTATCCCGCCAGTGCTGCGGGTGGATTTAATTGACGAAGTCATTGTTGTCAGCGATGAGCAAGCGATCGCCTATGGTCGCCGCCTAGCCCGCGAAGAGGGATTGCTCTCTGGGATCTCTAGTGGCGCGGCCCTATACGCCGCGATTGAGATTGGCAAGCGCCCGGAAAACAAAGGCAAAATGATTGCCATGATCCAACCTAGCTTTGGGGAGCGCTATCTGAGCACGCCGCTGTTCCAGGAGCCAGAGCCGGTGCTTTCTGCCACTTCTTAAGTCACTGGTTGTAAGGCTGCTTGGTGCTTGGGATCAATCAGATTGGCGTTAAACCAGTTAGGATACAGCGGCGTCGGGGCAGTTGGTTCATCCAGAGCGGTAAGGTCTATCTCCCTTAGCTGAATCTCTATGGCCTTGAGGTTCTCCTCAAGCTGGTGCCGTTTACTTGCGCCAACAATAATACTGGAGACAACTGGTTTACTCAGCAGCCAAGCCAAGGCAACTTGAGCGACGCTGGCATTATGGTCTTGGGCCACCGAGCGCAGCTTTTCTACCACTGTGAAACCAAATTCTTTATCAAAGGGCAGCAGGTCAAAGCCCGCTAAGCGGTTGTCACTGTCTTTGAGATTCTCGCGTGTGTACTTGCCGCTGAGAAACCCGCCCGCCAGGGGGCTCCAGATTGTCATGCCTAGGCCGGTGTACTGCATTAGCGGCACAACTTCGTGCTCTACATCCCGCCCCACCAGGGAGTAATTCATCTGGCCGCTGCAAAACTGGGCCCAGCCGTTGCCTTTTTGCATTTGCACGGCGATCGCTACTTTCCAGGCTGGCCAGTTGGAAAAGCCAATATATTTCACCTTCCCCATCCGTACCAGGTCATTCAAGGCTGATAGCGTCTCTTCTAAGGGGGTAAACGGGTCTTCTTTATGCAGAATATACAGGTCAATGTAGTCGGTATTTAGTCGCTTCAGACTTGCATCACAGGCAGCAAAGATGTGCCGCCGCGACAGACCGGCTTCGGTAATTGGTTCCCCGGTTCTAAACCCCACCTTGGTGGCAATCACCACCTCCTGCCGCTGCTTGCCCAGAATCTCCCCCAGCATGGTCTCCGACTGACCGCCAGCATAGCCATCGGCAGTATCAAAGAAATTAATCCCCGCAGCTAGTGCCCGCTCCACCATCGCCTGCGCGGTCTGCTGATCTACTTTGTAGACAGACTCCATGGCTGGATCGCTGCCAAAGGTCATCGCCCCAAACGCCAAGCGAGAGACCACTAAGCCGGTATTTCCAAGGGTTGTGTACTGCATAGTTTTTCCTAAAAAACTGAAGCTCAACGATTCTCAAAGCGATCGCTAATCTTGGCGAAGTCTATCCTCGGACCTTGGGGGTTCTGCTGGCGTATCACCATTTGCTGAGGCCGGAAAAGAATCGTTGTACTTCTCCTGGTTGTAGTAGTAAAGGGTGCGAATGGGATAGGGAATGCTAATTTCTGCTTGATCAAAAGCTTGTTTGATCGCGATCATCACTCGGGTTTGGGTCCGCCGAACATAGGCAATCTGAGGCTCGGTCCAGTAGCGGACCATCAAGTCAATAGAACTCTCGCCAAAACTAACTACATCTACTTCTGGGGCTGGCTTTGGCAGCACTCCTTCTACCTCTGACAACAGATTTAAGATTAACTGCCGGGCCTTGGGTAGGGGTGTGTTGTAGTCCACACCCACCGCCAGGTCTGTCCGTCGGTGGGGAAAGGCCGTCATCACCTGGACCGAATTGGTATACACAACGGAGTTAGGAATCAGCACCCGTTCCCCCTGGTAGGTGCGAATCAAAGTCGTGCGAATATTGATCTCTTCAACCGTGCCTTCATAGTCGCTCACGATAATCTGGTCACCTAAGCGGAAGGGCTCCCGAAACAGCAGCAGGAC
>JBGTDP010000392.1:0-3358 GCA_041748255.1 Thermosynechococcaceae cyanobacterium
CCTGGATTCGGCACGGTTTCAGACCTTTATTGCCATGGAACTGGGGGCTTCTAGCGAAGATATCCGGGCCATGGTTCTGGGGGGCCACGGGGACTTAATGGTCCCCCTACCTCGCTACTCAACCGTCAGTGGGATTCCGATTACCCAATTGATCGATACTGCCACCCTAGAGAGTCTAGTAGAACGAACCCGCAACGGGGGGGCAGAAATTGTCACATTAATGCAAAAGGGAGGAGCGTTTTCGGCTCCGGCTGCCTCTGTTTGCTTGATGGTGGAATCAATTTTGCTGAACCGCTGCCGAATCGTGCCCACTGCTGCCTATCTCCAGGGGGAGTATGGGCTAGAGGACCTGTTTATCGGGGTGCCGGTGAAGCTGGGCAGAAATGGGGTGGAATCGGTTCTAGAACTTGAGCTCAGCGAAAATGAGCACCAGGCACTGAGGCGCTCAGCTACAGCAATTCGCCAGAGTATTGAGCAGCTCAAAACCCTATCTCCGGAAATTTTAACCCCAGTCAGCCTTTGAACCGGCGGCTGCCAAGATTGAAATAGTTTAATTTTTCTCCCATACCCATGCCCTCCTCCATCGCCCAGCACTACCACCAGCGCACAAAGTATGACCCGCAGACGATCGCGGCTAGAAGTCGCGGGTTAGATTTTAATCAACAACCCGATCCTTTCAAGGACTACAAGCTGGGCCGCAGCTTTGATCTCAAGCCATTTTTAGCGGATGAATCTCCAGGGGATTCAGCACCAACCTTCTGGCAGCGGTTATCCCGACTGCTGTATTGCAGCTACGGCCTCACGGGAATGGTCTCCTATCCGGATAATCCGTTTTATTTAAGAGCTTCCCCTTCTGCAGGCGGACTTTACCCAGCGGAGATTTACCTGGTTTCAAGGGGAACAGACCTGCCAGCGGGGCTATACAACTATCAGGTTAAAACTCATTCGCTGGTTCAGGTTTGGGAGGATGCCAATTGGTCCACCTTGCAGCAGGCTTGTTTTTGGCATCCAGCCTTAGAAACCACCCAATTGGCGATCGTCGTCACGGCAATTTTCTTTCGCTCGGCCTGGCGCTATGAGGATCGGGCCTATCGGCGAATTTTTCTGGATACCGGCCATTTGTTGGGCAACCTTGAGCTGGCTGGATCTGTGAACGATTATCGCCCTCATTTGATTGGCGGGTTCGTGGATAGGTTGGTGAACGAACTGCTGTACCTGGACCCGGAGCAAGAAGGCGCGATCGCAGTCATTCCCCTAGCAGATCTGCTAGGGGTGCCACAAAACTTGCCCCAGGCCCCCACCACCCTACCCGCCCCTGTGCTGACCGATTATCCAGATATCCCCGATGGAGAACTGCTGGCTTATTTTCACCAGGCCACCCAGCTTGAATCTGGAGCGCTAACCTACGACAAGACCCAAGTGGCTCAGCAGCCAGAAAATAAATACAACTTTCCCTTTTGTCTCAAGGTGTCTACAGCTACCCCACTAATTCAGTGGGGGGAGGGACTGCAGGGGCTAGAGCAAACAATCCTCAAGCGCCGATCTACCCGCCGTTATACCGGCGAGGACCTTAGCCAAGCAGAACTAATGGCCCTGCTGGACTTTACCTACCAACCCCAGCACTATATTGAGCAGGGGTTAGATTCGGCCCCGGCTTATTTTGATCTCGGTTGGATTCAAACCTTTGTGGCAGTGTCTGGGGTCACGGACTTAGAGGCAGGATGCTACTACTACGCTCCCGCCGCCCAGGAACTCCGGCAAATCCGGTTTAAGAACTTTCGCCGCGAACTGCATTACCTGTGTCTGCAACAAGAGCTAGGACGGGATGCCGCTGCGGTCGTGTTTCACACAGCCGATTTAAACTCAGCGATCGCTGAGTTTGGCGATCGGGTTTATCGCTCTCTCCACCTGGATGCTGGGCACCTGGGACAAAGACTAAATTTGGCAGCCATCCACCTTGACTTAGGCGTCAGTGGGATTGGCGGTTTTTTTGACGATCAGGTCAACGAGGTTTTGGGAATCCCGGTGGATGAGGCGGTGCTTTACATCACTACCTTGGGCCGTCCCCGATAGCCTCAGTTACTAAAGCGGCTAGCGGCTAGCTTGGGTTGGAAACGCCGCTGGTTGCACTGCCAGGGTTGAGGTTTGTCCCTCACGCTTGATTTGTAGAGATAAATTACTGCCGATGGTACTACGTTCAACCACCTGCTGAACTTGGTCAGGGGTGGTGACCTCTTGGCCTCCAATTTGCTTGATCACATCCCCAGGGCGAAGTCCCGCTCTGGAAGCTGGAGAATTGCGGGCAACGGCCACAATCAAAACTCCCCGGTCTTCTTGAACCCGGATTCCGCTATTGGGACTGCTGTTAATTTGGTCTTTAATTTCCGGAGTCAGCCTAGCCATCTGAATTCCCAAGAAGGGATGATCAACCTTGCCGTCGGCAATCAGTTTGTTGGCCACCTCTTTGGCCTGGTTGATGGGAATTGCAAAGCCTAATCCCTGGGCACCGCCAATGATGGCTGTATTCATGCCAATCACCTGCCCCTGCTGGTTCAGCAACGGCCCCCCAGAGTTACCGGGGTTAATCGCCGCATCGGTTTGAATAAAGTTAATTCGCTTATCGGGCACCCGAACATCGGAGCTGGTCCGCCCCGTGGCACTAATGATCCCAGCGGTGACAGTGTTATCAAGCCCCAGGGGGTTGCCAATGGCGATCGCCCACTGGCCCGGCCGGATCTGATCAGAGTTTCCGAGTTGGGCAATAGGCAAATTATTGGCGTTAATCTTTACCACTGCCACATCTGTGAGCGGATCTTGACCCATAACTTTGCCACTAAAGGTACGCGAATCCTTCAAGGTAACGGTGACAGTATCTGCACCATCAACCACATGGGCATTCGTTAGAACCAAGCCATCAGCATTAATTACAAACCCTGAGCCTGTGCCTCGCTCAACTCGGGTAGGTGGCTGTGCGGGGATTTGAGAGCCAAAGAACTGTCGAAAGAAAGGATCGTTGAAAATACTTGGCACTTGGTTGCGGACGGTACGGGAAGCGTCAATACGAACCACCGCCGGTCCCACCTGGTCTACGGCTGTAGAAATAAAGTTAGTGTCAGCATTGCCCGGTAAAGGCGCGGGAAGCTGAGCAATCAACTGCTGGGATGAGGTGGCATTAGAAGGCACCATTTGCGTGCTAAGAAAGGTTCCCATGGAGCCGACAAACAGCAGTGATAAATAGGTCACTGACTTTTGTATAGAGAAGTTTGAAGACATAAAATTTTATCTATGCACAGCAGGATCAGCAGACAGACTTAGGCTTTCGCTAAGTTCCTCAACAGGACTTTCTGAGGAATCAGAA
>JBGTDP010000393.1:0-5198 GCA_041748255.1 Thermosynechococcaceae cyanobacterium
AAACAACCCAATGAACAAAAGTTCCTCCGGGGGCATCGGGGTCATCCACGATTAGGGCAAGGCTTTGGGTTCCTGCCGGGGGAGTGTCCCAACTTAGCGGTGGGGAGATATCCTGACCATCACAGGTGTACTGGACTGGAATCATTCCGTTAGCCTCAAAGGCACTGCTCTCAAGTTTCATCTCTTGGGCTGTTTTAGGTCGTAACTGAGGGGATGCGTCTTTATCTTCAGCTCCACAGGCAAACAAGGATAGTCCAACTAGGGAGAATCCAAGCTGAAGAAAGCTGCGACGGCTGGTAGACCTTAAGGGAATGCTCCTTATGGGGATAGTGACCACTGAATCTATGTTTCAAGCACTAAAGTATCTCGCCGCTGGATGGTAGGTAATAATTGCGGTGGTTGATTGCTCTGGGTAGAGCTGTTCACTCTCATCCATGTGCAAGCCGATGCGATCGCCCTGCAGCAAATCTAATAGCTGGTATTGATCTTGAATATTCGGGCAAGCCGGATAGCCAAAGCTATAGCGTGAGCCCGGATAGCGCTGGGCTAGAATGTCTCGAATCGTCTTGGGCTCTTGGTCTCCTAATCCCAGTTCCCGGCGGATGCGGGCATGGGTCCACTCTGCTAGAGCTTCAGCGACTTGTACCGCCAAACCATGGAAGTAAAGATAGTCGGTGTACTGGTCAGACTCAAATAGCTGCTTGGCATACTCAGTGGCAACCTCGCCCACGGTCACAGCCTGCATTGGGAAAACATCCATCCCCCCGGCGGCTTTGGGGGCATAAAAATCGGCAATGCAAAGCCGTCGCAGCGATCGCTGACGGGGGAAGTCAAATCTAGCCACAGCTTCAGCACTCTGGCTATCAGCCTGATCCGGGTCGAAGAGGTGCAAGCTATTCCCCTCAGCTTGGGCTGGGAAGTAACCATAAACCACCTGGGGCTGCAGCAGGTTTTGCTCCACAACTTGCCGCTTCCAGGTTTCTAAAATCGGATAGACGGTTTCCTGCAAAAACTGGTCATAGTCTGACCGTGACTGGTCCTTGGGCTTGCGGAACTGCCACTGACCAGCGATTAGGGCTTGCAGATCCAGGTACTCAAATACGTCTTCTATAGGAATGTCTTCTGGCTGCAGGAGCTGTGTGCCCCAGAAGGGGGGCTGGGGTCGATCAAGATCCAGGGTGACAGCCTCGGAGCGGCGGGTATCTACTTCTGAAGGCTCAGGGGTAGCAACATCTGTTCCGTCTGGCTTAGCCCTAGAGGGAGTTTTTGCCCCGGCCCCATTTGAAGTGGGGATCGCAGGTATCTCATCCAAGAAACCCTGGGAATCATCCCACTGGTCCTCGGCCTTGGCGGGCATCAGCTTGTCCATAAAGTGCAGGTCAGAGAAGGCATCTTTGCCGTAGATTACCCGACCCTGGTAGGCGTTCTGGCAGTCCTCATGGACAAATTTAGGCGTCAGGGCAGCGCCTCCTAAAATCACCGGCACCTGAATCCCGCGATCGTTGAACACGCCGAGATTTTCTTTCATAAAGGCGGTGGACTTGACCAGCAACCCGCTCATGGCAATGCAATCAGCCTGGTGGGCCTGGTAGGCTTCGATGATATTTTCTACCGGCTGCTTGATGCCCAGGTTAACGACTTGGTAGCCGTTATTGGTGAGAATGATATCCACCAGGTTTTTGCCGATGTCGTGGACATCTCCTTTGACCGTGGCAATCACCACCGTGCCCTTGGCATTGCTCTTTCCCTCAGCTTTTTCCATTAAAGGTTCCAGGTAGGCCACGGCGGCCTTCATGGTTTCCGCTGACTGGAGGACAAAGGGAAGCTGCATCTGCCCGGAGCCAAATAGCTCTCCGACCACCTTCATGCCATCCAACAAAAAGGTATTGATGATCTGTAAGGGAGGATAGGTTTCCAGGGCTTTTTGGAGTTGATCCTGGAGACCAATTCGCTCCCCGTCAATGATATGGCGCTTGAGGCGCTCTTCTACTGGCAGATTTTCATCTTGAGAGCGATCGCGCTTAGTGGTGGCTCCCTGGAACAAGGTTGTCAGTTCCGTCAGCGGGTCGTAGGTGCAGATCTCACCTTCAAACTGGCGCTGATCAAAGATCAGTTGGCGACAGATCTGCTGGTGAGCCTCGTCAATCCGGGCCAGGGGCAAAATCTTGCTGGCACTGACGATCGCGGAGTCTAGACCGGCTTCGATGGCTAAATTTAAAAAGACAGAGTTTAAGACCTGGCGAGCAGCGGGGTTAAGGCCAAAGGAAACATTGGAAACCCCCAGGGTAATATGACAGCCGGGCAGTTCCTGCCGGATCTGGCGAATGGCCTCAATGCTGGCTTTGCCGTTGCTGCGGTCTTCTTCAATCCCGGTGGAGACGGGTAGGGCCAGGGGGTCAAAGAACAGGTCGTGGGCGGGAATCCCAAATTCAACCACCGCGCGGTAGGCCCGTTGGGCGATCTCAAACTTTTTCTCAGCGGTGCGGGCCATCCCCTCTTCGTCGATAGTGCCGACCACCACCCCGGCACCGTACTGTTTGGCTAGCTCTAATACCTTATAAAACCGGGGCTCGCCATCCTCATAGTTAGTGGAGTTGAGCAGGCACTTGCCCCCGGACACCTTCAGGCCCGCCTCCATTTTTTCCCACTCCGTGGAGTCCAGCATCAGGGGCAGGGTGATATTGGTAACCAGGCGGGAGGTCAGCTCATGCATGTCTCGGACCCCATCCCGGCCCACATAGTCCACATTCACATCTAGAATGTGAGCGCCTTCCTTGACCTGGGATTTAGCCAAGGAGACTAAGCCATCCCAGTCCTCGGCGTTGAGCATCTCCCGGCACTTTTTAGAGCCGCTGGCGTTGAGCCGTTCCCCAATAATTAAAAAGGAGTTGTCCTGGTCGTAGGGCTGGGCACTGTAGATTGAAGCCGCCGAGGGGGCCAGCTCTGGATGGCGCTGCTTGGGTTTTAGAGTGGGAGCCATCTCCGCCAGTTGCTGAATGTGATCGGGACGGGTGCCACAGCAACCGCCCACCACCTGCACCCCCAGATCCTCGACAAAGTGCATCAAGGCCATCCGCAGTTCCATCGGTGTCAGCTTGTAGTGGGCATGACCGCCAACATTCTCCGGCAGCCCAGCATTGGGAATACAGGAAATTACAAACGGCGAATGCGCCGACAGATAGCGAATATGCTCTGCCATGCGATCGGGGCCAGTGGCACAGTTAAGCCCCAGAATATCAATCCCGTAAGGTTCTAGAATTGTCAGGGCAGCGTTGATTTCAGTCCCCACCAGCATGGTCCCCTGCTGCTCGATTGTCACCGAGACCATCAGGGGTCGCCGTTCGCCCTGGTCTGCAAAGACGGTCTCAATTCCATTCAGGGCCGCCTTAATTTGCAGGACATCCTGACAGGTCTCCACAATCAACAAATCCACGCCGCCGTCCCACAAGCCTCGGGCCTGCTCAGCATAGGCCGCTTGTATGGTGTCGTAGTCAATGTGACCCAGGGTCGGTAACTTGGTCCCCGGCCCCATGGAACCGGCCACAAACCGGGGTTTCTCTGGGGTGGAAAATTCCGCCGCCACCTGTTTTGCCAGTTGGGCGGCTTGCTTATTTAACGCGTAGGCTTTGTCTGCCAGGTCATACTCGGCCAGGACAATGGAGGTGGCCCCAAAGGTATCAGTTTCAATTACATCCGCCCCAGCGGCCAGGAATTCGCGGTGAACCTGGACCACGGCTTCCGGTTTGGTGTAGACCAGATCTTCCTTGCAGCCTTCGTACTCTTTCCCGCCAAAATCCTCTGCGCTCAGGTTCTGGGTTTGCAGCGAGGTGCCCATGGCCCCATCAAACACTAGGACCGGGCGCTCTGGACTGTGGAGGCGTTGCAGAAAAGGGCTGGTCATAGGAGAATTCAAAGCAATAGGTTTAATCTAGTTTATAGCGAACTTGTGGTCCCCTTCGTCTGGTTCTCTGGCAGTAGGGGCTGTTTTCAATTGAGCAGTTGGAGCAGGTGCTCAATTGACTAGAGGGACGGCCGTTGACGCTCTAGGACGAGGGTGATGGCCTGGTCTAGTTGGATGGCTGATAGCCCTTCAGCGTTAGCAACCGTGATTCGAGCTTTTCCCAGTCCTTTTTTGAGACTCGAACCGCTGACTCCTTGCAGCGAATTAGCAACTCAGTGACGTAAAGATAATTTGCCAAAGATTTTGCATCTTTTGCTGAAAGTATGAAAGCTTCTTTCGTTAGCCCAAATCCATTAAGCAGTATTGTTTCAAGTTCATCAGCAAATTGTCTATAATTATGAGATTTAGAATTTTCTTGAAGTGATTTTTGTAAATGTACAAGCTGCTGAGGTAACTCACTGAGGTTTTCAGTTCTAAAGGCTTGTATTTCAAGGAAAGTGCGTATGGCAATGAGAGTGACGACAAGGGACTTATTGATGGCGCTGTCTCTGTCAAAAGCAAGTTTATGAGTTCTGATGCTGTTAATAAGGTCAAGTCCTCTAGCAATATCTCTGGCAACACTGAACTCGGCAATTCTGTCAATAAAAGAGTTGAAGGCTCCGGTGCTATTAAGGTTAAGGCATCTGAAGCTGGCGTCTTGAAGGGCGCTGTCGATGTTGCCGTCTCTGGCGATGGCGCTAGCAATACCTAACCCTGCTGCTCTAGCACTAAGATTCTTTTGTTCTGTGTCGATAATACGGTCAGACCATTGAACGAGGTCTTTAACTTTCTGGCTTTCAGCGATATACGTAAAAGTGGCTTGTTTAAGGTTCCAGAAAAGCTTCTGTACTTGCCCGCCGAGAAGCCCAGCTACAAGTAAAAAAACCTCACGCCACCGATAATCTAAGGCGTGTTGCTCCACAGTTTCTGCCACCAAATCATGCTCAGCAATGTATTGAGCAGTTAAGTATTCTTGAACGGTTAAGTGTGAAAACGAGTAGGTATTGGTCGCGCGTTCAACGAGAATTCCCTGCTGGACTTCGATCGCCTTTAAGACAGCTTCTCCATTGATATGCTTCGGGGCATCTAAGGTATCAGCTAGAAATTTTGTGATCTTACTAGTACTCGACTGCAGAAATAAAGCGAGTATTCATGAGGTTAGGGGTTTGCCAGTGTAAGTCCACTTGAAGGGCTTAGCCATGGTTCGGTTGAAGTACTCGATAAAGTCGAGAATCTTGCTTTTGAGGTCAGCTTGGCT
>JBGTDP010000394.1:0-19776 GCA_041748255.1 Thermosynechococcaceae cyanobacterium
CGAATCGATCACGGCGCTAGAGAAGGCTCTCTTCGAGCAGATCAACTCACTCACCCAACAGACGGTTGCTTCGCTCACAGGGTATGACTATATCTTAGATGCACTAGCCATGCAGGTCACTTATTAAGTGATTTGGTATTAGACAGTGAACTAAGAATAGTGTTTGCCAAAGAGTCACTGTACGGCTGGTCAACACGCGATAGCGCTGTAGCAAGCCCACTTTGGACTTCTGGAGGGAGTAGCACAACAGCCCGATAGATTTCAGTGAGCAAAGTGGAAGTCACAGGTTAGGTCTTAAAAAAATTAAGGTCACTTCCAGCAAAAGTAGGCACAAGTAAGGACCGATCTAGATATTTATTCCCTCGTTCACAGGATGTTTCAGGGCTAAACAGACAGGCATGACAGGCTGCCCAATGGAGCGAGGGGGCTCCCTGGTCAGGTTTATGGTCGGCACAAAGGGGATCAGAGGCACAGAGGCGCATTCCTGCAAGGGCCTGGGAGATATGGTAGCCAAGGGTTTTGGGTTCTCCTAGACTCACAAGCCCTCCCAGGGTGCCTTCACTATCCGGTGCAGCGGTATAAATCAGGATGCCTGCCTGGGGACCATTGTCGTCCTCAGGAGGTTTCGAGTAGATTCTTTCCCGAAGACTCGCTGCGTTATAGCCGCATTCGATCGCCAATTGTCGCATCAGAGCATGGGCAAAGGAATGCATCAGCATGTGGCGCATGCCGGGGAAGGGAATTTTGTTGGGATCAAGATTTCTGGTCCGCAGCCATTGCTTCTGGGCTGAACGAGTACGCCTAGCTCGTTCATACACCTTGGGCTGATTTTCCCAGTTTCGGAGAAAGGTTTCCTCGAACTGTAGAAATATTCCCTCTCCCTTGACCTCGGTAGCTGGTGCCCAAAGCGGATCGTTGCGACTGATGGGTGCTTGATATTCGGAGGGAATATCGCCTGTATCATCGAAGTCGCCGGGGGACTGAATACGGGTAAACCCAACCAGTGCCCGCACCTCACGCAGCCGCTCCACTAGAACGGTCTTGTCAAAATAGGTTTCGTAACTGACAGGGGGTGCTACTGACCGCAGTTGAAATTCGTTAGTGTTTTGAGTTGAAACTGAAAGGGAAAAGACTTCCCATTCAGGAGTTTTTAGATCCTGTGCGTCGGTTTCTTCCTGGCCCTGCTGGATGGACTCAATCGTCTCCCAGATATCTTCGAGGGAGTATTTAGCAAACTCCTGGAGCTGGCCTGTCGCCTGCATCGCCGATAGGAGGACTTGGAGTGCTTCCAAACTGGTAGCTTTGCCGAGAGTGACCCAATTATCCCGCACCAACTGGGTTAGTTGATTTGAGGCGACGGGGATAGAAAGTGCTGACAAAGTAATGCCAAACCAGCCATTAGAGGCACCCAGCAACATTCCTCGCATTTGTTGAGAGCATTCCTCGTCAAAGTTGCGAATGTGAGGATGGCGACCTCGACAACGGGGCATATTCTGTTTGCCAGATTCGCCGAAGGCTTCCGAGAGACGCCGAGCCTTGGCATCACAGCCGTTACAGCGCACCATAATGTCGGTGGCAGCCCCAGTAACGCCATATTCTTCAAATCTGAGGGAACCCTGGCAGTCAGATGGCCCCCGATGAACAAAGTAATGCCAGGGGAAATCGTCTAAGTGGCCATGCTCGCAAGCCACCAAGAAGCGTGAGGGAATCACGGTCGGGGGCTTCTTTACCCTGGGGCAGCTCTTGTGAACATACCTAGCTTCGTTAGTCCGATAGGGATTGGTTTTGAGCTCGAATAGTCCAGACTGTAGGGGAGCCAGTAATCGACACTTAGGGCAGACCATCCAGGTAGGAAAGGGTGCTACCGGAATGCCGATCCGGGCTGCTTCGTCAAACGGGTCGAAGGTTCCTTCCGCTTCAGGGGGGATGGGGGGCGACCGCAAGTCTTTCACCTGGCTGCCCAACTCGTGGCGCACTGCTGACAATAGTCGTTCCTCGTTCAGTTCAAGGGTGCGCGTTTTATCCCACTCCTCCAGGCCCATGACCATCGCAGAGAGATTGGGCAAATCCGCGATCGCACCAATGCCATAGGTGAACAAAATCTGACTGGGGCGCAACTCGCCCACCTTGTGTTTGTAGGGGGATAGGGTCATGGGGTTTCGTTAAAGGGCTGAGGTGGGCGGAAATCATCGTTGGGGGCCTGGTCTGTAAGGATAAGGTTAATG
Organism: Thermosynechococcaceae cyanobacterium; assembly: GCA_041748255.1. GTDB lineage: Bacteria > Cyanobacteriota > Cyanobacteriia > Thermosynechococcales > Thermosynechococcaceae > JBGTDP01. The sequence goes on from JBGTDP010000394.1 coordinate 2,226, forward strand.
CTGGGTTCCACGTTCCGCAGGGAATTCAGGCAGGTGGAGAACTCCCACGCTCCTCGCCCGGCTGGAACCAGAAGATTTATAGTTGTACCATCCTTAGACTTGACTTGATATTTGAGCTGAGCACCGCCGACCGTTTGGGCTTTGGCCAGCCAGTGATCCAGTTTGGCTTCGAGTTCATTGCGAATGTTTTGAGCGGTTTGAGCATCGCTGACTAAACTGGCTCGATGCACAATGGCCTCAATGGCATCTCGGACGTAAGCATGGTTTCGTTCTACTGTGCTGGCTTTGTCGTTAGCGTTAAACTCCTCACCACTGAGGCGAACCAACGCTGTCAGGAGAGCGAACAAGCCGCGATAGGTGGCACCAGGGGCGAAGGGTGTCACCGAGAGGGCCTCCACGTTTTGGTAGAAGGTAGCATGGTAGTGCTCGAACCGCTCATAGTGGGAGAGATCCCGAGGTCGCGCCCAGTTATAAACGGTGATCACCAATCCTGGGGAAGCCCGGCCTACCCGAGAAGTCGCCTGGATGTATTCAGCCGTGTTTTTAGGCTGACCACAGGCCACCATCACCCCTAAGCGCCGGACATCCACCCCCACTGAAATCATGTTGGTAGCCAGGATTACGTCTAGGGGGTCGGGACGATCAACCTTTTCTCCGGCCTTGCGTTTGGCCTGATTCTCGGCATCTATTGTGGGATCAAAGGGGGTTTCTAATCGATCCAGGATAGCCGGGATTTCGGTGGAATCTTTGCGGGAGGTCAATTCGTCAATGGCCCTACAGTAGCGCTTAGAGAGCCCCCGCTCATCCATACGGGCCAGACGGGTGCGGATGTCATCGTCTACCAGACGTCGGGTGCCGCCCAGTTCTCTTAAGGAGTTAAAGTACCCTACCAAGGTCATCCAGGGGTCTGCGTCCTTGCCATAGGTTTCATAGAGGCTCTGGGCAGAGGACAGTACCGCCAAATAGACCCGAATCATGGTGGCTTTCAGCCGCCGACCAGATGCACAGATGCCCAAGTAGCGACGTCCTGGGGTGTCGGCGGTATCCTGCTGGCGCGAGAAGAAGTTGTCTTTGATCTCTAAGCCTTGGGGTGGAAAGATACTGAGGTTCCTGAGGAACAGGCTGTTGACCTGCACCTGTGCTTGCCGAATCGTGGCAGTGGAGGCAATCACCTTAGGCCGCACTGACTTACCGTTCACCTCCCAGGTACAGAGCTGATCGACCGCTGTCTCATAGAGACCTACGAGGGTACCCAGGGGACCACTAATCAGGTGCAACTCGTCTTGAATGATTAGGTCTGGGGGACGTAGCTTTCTGTGGGGAATTGTCTTGGCGGAGGGATGTCCCCCTACCTTTTTATGATGGTCCTTGTCTTCTAGGTCGGGAGACCGGAAGCCGTGGCGTTCACAGTATCCATTCACCTGGCCAAATAGCATTTGGACTTCCCCTTTCCAGGGCATTTGGGCAAACTTATCTACGGTGGCGATCAGCAGCGTGGGAAGACGCCGGTAGATTTCTTCGTCCACCACCAACACCGGCAGCCCTTCACCTTTTGAAAAGTCGCAGCGCCCCAAAGTATTGCCACACTTAATAAAGGTTCTGCCCCGACCTTTCTCGAAACGTTCTACCTGAATGTCTCGCCCTGGCTCAATCTTGGAGCCACACCAGGGACAGTTTGTGAGCTGGTGGGGAGTACCGCTGCCCCGCGCGTTAGAGTCTCGATACTGTTTAATTGCTTCTTCGCTATCCGCTGTTTTATTAGGGGTATTTTTCATCCCCACCCACAGTCCAATGCGGAAGGGATCGGTGCCCCAGGTGTTCTCGTCGGCGCGGCGAATAGTTTCACAGGCGCAAATCAGGGCGGTTGCTCGCTGGAACTGCTGTAGGGTTAGCAGTCGGAGGGTATAACGCATGAGTACAGCAACGCCATGCATCCCATCCCGACTCTCGACAAGCCCTTGGAGACGCCGTAGTCCAATGGTGTAGGCCGTCAGGCCCAGGTACGCTTCGGTTTTACCGCCCCCAGTAGGGAACCAGAGCAGGTCTGCCACAGCATCTTTGGGGTGGGACCGATCGGGGTGATTGAGATCAGTGGTGCTGGGTAGATTCAGCAGAATGAAGGCGAGCTGGAAGGGATACCAACTGCGACCTTTAGGGATATCAACGGTCTCCAGGGTGAGGGTTTCCCCTCGCCGTCGTCGTTCTGAATAGATGGTGTGAATCCGCTGCTGCCACATGGCCTGATTCATGAACCGGAAGGCTTTCGCAGCCTGAGGGTTGCTGCTGAGGGTCGCTAGGCCCGCTTTGATACGCTCCAGAACGTCATGGCAGTTTGAGATTGCCCCCTGGGCCGCCTCTTGATACTCCCCTAGTCTCTCGCTGGGGTCGCTGATTTTAGCTTCCTGCTGATCAATCCAGGTGGCGTAGGCTGTTGTCAACGGCTGAAGCATGGTCTGCAACTCAGGGTCGGAGGCTTCTGAGAGCCGTTTCATATCCAGTACCAGACCCTTGAGGGCGGGAATCTCTTCGTCAGTAGGCGGCTTGGTGGCTGGAACCTCGTAGTCTGGGATCACGCTGGTGGAGAGACAGACGGCGCGGGTGGGTTGATCCGAGGCAAGTTCAGCATGAACGCCGATGCCATGCCCGACGGCAAATTCAACATGGTTGCGGTAAAGCATCGCCATCCCCTGGTTCTCTGCACGAATTGCAGGGTCTAATCCGGCGGTGGGCTGCTCCAGGGGCTTGCGCATAAAGATATCTGGGGCATCGGGGTCAGCCGAACGAACCGATAGCTTGGGTTGAAATAACCAGGCAGTGTCTTTGTTTTGGTTAGGTTCCTGCTGGCCGTTGACCAGAAATAAACTGACAATCCAATCCTGGTCGGGAAGTTGCCGGATTTGACCCCGGAGGGAAACGGAGGGAGCCTGCTCAGGGATGGGAATCTCATCGATCTCCTGATTGGCCTGGAGGTCTAGGATGACTGAACCTTTAAGGGGACTACGTTTCCAGACTTGTTTAGGATTGCCTTTATCCGTGAAGCTAATGTCGCTGGCTTGTCGAATGTAGCAACCCCACTCGGCACTGATCGCCAGGGCCTTGGCTTCGGCGCTGATACAGAAGGTCATCCCCATGGACGAGGGGAACATGCTGTCGGTCGTTGGCACATTGGTGTCGGTGCTGCCTTCTTCGGCGCTGTCTTTGCCGGTCAGGGCGATGTTGTCCTGTAATTCGGGTTGGTCCTCAATGATAGGTTCCGCCTCAGCCTCGACACTTTTACTGCGGAAGTTGGGAGCCAACACGCCGACTAAATAGCGATCGGTGACGTGCCCTTCATCGACTTCCTCCTCTTCCCCATGGGCTGGACCACGCAACTCGTTGATGATCAGCTCTTCCAGCTCGCGGCGAATTTCGGATGGCGTGGCTTGTTTGAAGCTGTGGTACTTCTGTGACCTGGCCTTGGCTTGAGGAAATTCCTCGTCGTTCGCTGCATCGTAGACAGGAATCTCCTCAGGTGAATCCTGCGGGTCAACCTCTGTTGGAGTGGGGGTCCACACTTCAGGTTTTGGGCTCGATTTGGCAGGGGTTGCGGAGGCGGTGGGCTTGGTTGGTTGAGGGGACTGCTGAGTTGAAACCGCCAGGATTTGGCCCACCAAAGTGTCAGAAATAGTACCGTCGATTCCCAGAATTTCAGCATCGTCAGAAATATCGAGCCCTTCGAGCAAGACTGCCAAGGTCGATTCGGGAGCTGAGGTGACGGCACTCCAGTCGAGTTGGGCGGTGCCCTCTCGCAACTGTTGATTGACCGTTTGTAAATCTAAGTTGCTGGGAAGAACAGATGGGAGCTTGATAACCTTCATGCAGTTTTCTTGCCTAGATTCCAGAGGGTTTCGTCAAAGTCTTGCAGCAGAACCGAGGGTTTCGTTGCAGGCACCACTATTAGTAAAGCTCTCATGGCCCGGGTCATGCCAACAAATAGGGTGCGGCGTTCCCGGCTGAGGATTTCCTGGGCGGCTTCTTCAAAGGTGTCTTTAGGCATGTAGGGGAAGCGGCTGCCGATAAACCCTGCGATCGCAACGATGGGAAACTCCAGCCCTTTGGCAGCTTTAAGCGTCAGCACTTTGACACCAGTTTTTTCTAGATCCACGTCTTTGCTACCCATGTAGGTTGCTTCAAGCCCTAGATAGCTCAGTTGATCGGAGATCGCCTTGCCAGAACGCTCACTGGGCACCAGAATCGCACAGGCATCAAGGCCAAGCCGAAACTCTTTTGCGGCTGTCCGACAAAATTGGGCTAGAAGCTGACCTTCGGCGGCTTTGTCCACAACGACGCGAACAGCCGGAGGTGGACCATAGTTGATATACTGCCGCTCCATAGATTCCTGATCTAGCAGCCCTATCTGGAGATAGTCATGGGCCGCTTCGTTAATTTCTTGAGTAGTGCGGTGGTTGATGCGGAGGATACCGGTACGCCCGACAAACTTGAGATCGGTATGAATGTCATTCCAGCGAAAGCTACTGCCGTAGATAGACTGATTGGCATCAGCAGTAATAAATAGACGGTTGGGAGTTTTGCAAAGCTGAACTAGGAAGCGGAGAGTGTTTGGGGGTAAATCTTGAGCTTCGTCAATGATGACGGCATCGTAGACTGGAGGATTCTCCATGGTTCTGAGGATCTCCAGGGCTCGGTTACGCAACTGCTCCCAGGTCTCTAATCCATTGTTGGCAAGTTGCTGAGTCAGGTGCTCTCGCAGGTGCCAGACTGCCTGTCGCTGAAGGCGGTTTAGCGGAACTTGCCGACCTGCCCGCGAGGTGGTTTGATACGCTTCTAAAGTTTTGAGTTCTCGGCTCTCGATGACGGTGCCGATTTCTTCGAGCAAGTATTCTGCTGTGAGTCTTTCCAGTACAAGTTTCTGAGCTTGCTGCTGCAATAGATTACCCGGCAGCGATGCCAGAGCATCCTTCATCGCCGCTTTAAAAATTTTCTGCAACTGGGCACTTGAGGTAATCTGGTGATCCCCTGTGGCTTGGTATAACAGTGCCTGAATCTGACTATCTGCGGTTTTAACTTTGACGTAACGGATATCGTTGCCTAAAAGTTGCTCTAGTAGTTGTTCACTAACCTTGATCAGGGCGTTGGTATAGGTCGTAAACAGAACTTTGGGGGATTCTACTCCTTCGGCTTTGAGTTGCTTAAGGATTTCACGGGTGCGATAAAGGGCAACGGTACTCTTGCCGGTACCGGGGCCACCTTTGAGTAGAGTTGGGCCTTTAGCGTTGGCGGCCCAGGTGACGAATTTCTCCTGTTCGGGATTGAGCTTGAGCAAAAAGCCCAGCAGATCTCCGGCTTTGAAACGCAGCAGGTCGGAAGCGTCTTGGGCAATCAAGTCTGGTTGCTGCAAAACTTCTACCAGGGGACGTTCAAATAGATATTCGTCTAGCTTGAGAATGATGTCGTCGGGGATACCGGGACAGTTGAACAAAGCTTCCCGGTCTTCAAGTTGCACCAAGCGGGGATGGCAAACTGGAGGAATATGCAAGCGGTTCAACAAATCCTTAGTGATAGGCTCTGGCAGAGGTGTCTTGGGAGCTTCTTGGGGGGCAAATATCTTTTCCCAGTCAGGCTGCTGAGGTTGGGCAACTCCGGTTAAGTCAGGGTCGAGCCCGCCTAGAAATTCGGGGTCGATGTCTTCGTCGTAGGTATTATCATCTCGCTTGCGGAGAGCTAGCAGGCTGACGTAGGGATGCTCGAAGGTATAAAAAATGCGGTAGTGCCCTGCCCGTAGGCGGTGTAGCTTGCCCCCCATATATTTAAGCTGCTTTTTGACTTTGGCATCTGGGGTCGGGTCCTGGAGCAGCAGGTTGATTTTCTCTAAGACCTGATGACTCTCTTTGGGGGGTAACCCTAGCCATTCGGTTAGAAATGAAGGTTTTTGGGTGATAAGCCAGGTGTCAGACATAAATCTGGGGCCATGACAGGGAAAATATTAGGAAACAGATTTTGTTCACAGTATATCCACTGTTTTATCTGGTTTTCCCAGGGAGGGGATAGGGCGATCGCTTTCAGCATTTAATCGTTTTTAGGCAGCAGTTTCCTCAATCCCCGTCGCTCGTAGAGAACAAGATACCAAAGGAATCTGGAAGACCGAGCATATCCGCATACTCATCTCCCGTCAAAATTGTCGGTTCTTCGATTGCATCGCAAAGGAAGCGATCGCACAGCCAATCTGACACCCGCATAAAACCGCGATCGCCATCTAGAAAAATCACAGCCACAAGTGCTTCAAACATTTCACCCCAGGTGCCAGGTTCTTCTTCTGGAGGTCTACGATTCGTGCGTTTCCATGAGGAACTAACATCAGGGAGTCCTAGCGAGATGGCAAAGCGGGTAAGGCTATCCCGATCAGCAATCTTTTGTCGCCATTTATCAAATTCTCCCTGAGTGAGATCGCGATTTGTGCTGTAGAGATACCCGGCCAGAATTGCATCTATGAGGGTGTCTCCAAGAAAGGCTAGACGGCGATATTCTCGTTTGCGCTGTTCTTGTTTTGATTTGGATAGCCCAGATTCATTGAGCGTGCAGGGATCGGTAAGGGCAAGCTCAAGCAGGTCATCCTGACGAAAATCAGGAATCGCGATCGCCTGTTTTGCCTCGTCTAACTTGATTGGAAGATCACCAATGCCCATTTATTCTCCTGCTTGTTGTTTCAGCAAGTTAATCACGTCTTCGGAGAGCCACAATCCTGCATCCTGCAGCAGTTGTAGCCGGTCGCCTACTGATTCAATCAAGCCTCGCCGTTTTGCTAGGACGAGCGCCCCGCCTGTTCCTAATGTGGCAATCCCCAAGGCACGGGCGCATCGCCTGGCGGCAGCATCGTCTATCATGGCACGGTAGCCAGGATTTTCCAGCGAAAAACTTAAGACGGTGGATTCACCTGCGCCGAGATCCCAGGTAGCGATTGAGGGATGAACTGCAACTTGAATGGACGTGGCCCAAGAAACGTTGGGCAATTGCTGGGAGGCAATGTCGTTCTTGGAAGCCGTGACTTCTTCCCAGACTGCTTGAGGGATCAGAATTTCGTTGAATAGTTTCGGCAATAACTCAGCTTGACCACTTTTGAACAGCACGATTAATGGAGAGGCATTGATAACCACTCGATCAATCGGCATTTGTCAACTCCTGGGTCAGGTCTTCGGGGGTGTATTGCAGCACGGAAACTTTGTATCGCGAGAGAGCACTGATAAAGTCTGAGCGAGACAATCCGGCAACTTCAGCCGCTTTACCCTGAGAGACTTCACCTAATTCGTACCATTTGACGGCAGCCGCAACTCGCATCTCTTGGACGAAATCCTCGGGAGCTTTACGGAGCGCGGAGAAGACAGTTTCGGGAAGTTGGATTTGAACCGTTTGCATAGGATTTTGGATTAGAACAGGGAGATTTGCCCAGAGGGGGGATCTGCTTTTACCGTAGCTTTTTTCTTAGATCTTGCTTTACCTTTTTTCTTGCCCTTGTCATGCAAGCCCTGGTCAACTTCTTCAGCGTAGCGCTGGTGGTTTAACTCCAGCAGCCTGTCGAGCACTTCGCGGCGGACTGCTTCACTGATGGTGAACCGGAGCCCCTGTTTGGTTTCGTGGAAGTCGTGATCTAAGTCGAGGTCGTGCCAGCCGTAGGCGGCAGCCACTGCCTGATCCATTTGGATGTGGAGATGTCGCAGTGTTTGGATGTCGGGGTCAGTTTGGGTGGGATCGTGGAAGCGGTTGTAGGTTTTGGTCAGCCCTTCCTGGCGGGCTTGCATGATGGTTTGGCGGTGGGTGTAGTAGCGCTGGCCGCTTTGTTCTAGGGGGTTGAGGGTTAGGGGAGAGGGAAAGGTTTCGAAGCAGTCGGAAGGAGAATAGTTGAGACGTGTTTCTAAACTGGAAGAATGCTGTCGTGCCCATGATTCATGAACATTTGACTGGATCAAAGCATAATCTCCCCATTCATTTAACGGGAAGATACATAGTCTATGAGCATAAACCCAGCCTCTTGAGCAAAAGGCTGGAGTAAAGTACTGTGTCACTAAACAAAGCCCTAAAACCCGATCGCACTCCGCGATCTCCCCATAAAGCTCTGGACGTGATCTCTCATAAAGCCACCATTTTTCACGAGCAGACTTGCTAAAAGTATTCTTATCTCGCTCAGGCTTTACCTTCTCTTCAACGATCGCCAAACAATCAGGATAATCCGCCGCATAGGGTGGGCCTTTAGGATCTTTTGGGTCATCGTGGTCAGCATCCAGAGGATAGTCTTTGAAATTAATCACCCAACGGCTCGGTGATTGGTCGGGCCTTGAGTTCAGGTCTTGCCCGTTTAGGTAGGGAAATAGCACCTCGGCATTTTTGGGGTCTTTGCTAATCAATGCCTGGGCTTCTTCCGGTTCCAGTACAAAGCCCATTCCTAGAACAATTGAACCCTGAAAAGACTTGTCTTCATTAGCTACTAAGCGATAGGGATTGCCTAGCGCTTTACCTGGAACTGTCAGAAATGCTGTGATTCCATTTACGGGGATTTCATTCAGCACAAATTTTTGCTGCCATTTGCCTTTGTGTAGCCATACATAGGCCACCTCCAGGGCTGCGGTTCCCGGCCACGGCCGACTGGGCACGGCACGGGGGATCGTGTAGCCCTGGGCAACGAGTTGGTCTAGGCCCACCTCACGGGTATCGCCTTGGGCAATGGTGTTGGTAGCAACAAGTCCAATGCTGCCACCGGGGGCAATTACGCGCCCGGCATTCAAAAAGAAATAGGAACAAAGATCGGCACTGCCCCGCTGCCCTTTGGCGATCTGGTTTACCAAAAAATCTCGATAGTTAGTGCCCACTGTTCCGGTGATTTTTTGCCCACCCTGAAATGGCGGGTTGCCGACGATTGCACTAAACCCCTTCGGTGCATCCTCCTGCAAAAACACCTCAGGAAACTCCAGCGCCCAATGAAACGGTTTGCGAGGCAGTTGGTCTGCTGGGTTTCCCAGATTTAACATTCGCTGGGCCTTTTGCTTGAGTGCCCTAATCTGCCGCTGACGCTCTGGTGAATCTGAGCTTAGCAACGTATTTTCGACACTTTGTTTAAGTGCCTCCAATTCCACAGCCGCTAGGTTTGCTGTCTTACTAGATTGAGTGAGTGCTTCTCCGATTAACAGGTCTCCAATAAATCTCACTTGATCCAGTGCTTCTTCTGCTTCTTGCAGTAGCTCTTCTTTCCGCTGCAAATCTTGAATGTCATTAACAGTAAACCCCTCAAGCTCTTTTCGCTTCGAGATCGCTGTTTCTAATAGTGGTTGGCAAATAGCAGCTATTAGCTGAGTTTTATTACTCTGTTGAGGATTCAAATTGAAGTAAATTAGTTGTTCTACATCAGTCACCCCCAGCAGCGAATCGCCACAGCGCAGGGCATGATCCAAAAACGTAAAGGGCCGATTCTTTTGCAGGGTAATCAGCCACAGCGACAGCTTCGCCATCTCCACCGCCATCGGGTTTTTATCTACCCCATAGAGGCAGCGATCGGCCACAATCCGCCGGGCGACGGCGAGGCGTTCATCTGGGTCATTGGTCAGGATGGCTTCACCGGGTTCCGCAGCAGAGAGGGAGCCATCGGGGAGGATGCGAAGTTTGGGAGAGTGGATAGGTGGATGAGTGGATGGGTGGTCGTCAACCCTCACACTCTCGCACCCTGCTACCCTCTCACCCTCCAACTCCCACGCTTCCACCAGCCGCTCCGATAAATACCGACACACCTGCACCAAAAACGCACCGCTGCCCATCGCCATATCGCAGATCTTCAGAGCCAGCAGCTCCGCCGCCGACTTCAGTCGCCAGTCTGACCTGAGTTTTCCCTCCGCCACGCCCTCGTACACTAGCGGCTCCAGGGTATATTTGACGATTTCTTCCGTCAGGCTCTTGGGGGTATAGTGGGTACCCGTTTCGCGACGATCGGTTCCCTGGGTGACAAAGACGCTGCCCGCCGGAATTATGATGGGCTGCTCAAAGGTATCTCGCCGAATCAACTCAGCCCAGGGCAATACCCGTTTGAAAAGGATGGGGTCATTGTTGCAGGCGATCAGGAACTGATTGCGATCGTGGGAGTCAAGGTCATGCCCCACCGCATCCCCCTCCAGATCAGCCGGAGGAACCCGCTTCTTTAGCGCCGACAGCGATCTCCCCGTTTCCTTCTGCAAAAAGGCCAGCAGGTCATCCTCTCCTTTGTTGTGCAGCCGTTCCAACTCTTCCAGGGCAACTTCCGGCTCTTTGTTCTTCGTGCCCTCCAACCCCAAAATCGTCGCCTCTGCCCGCACCGCTGTATGGTCAAGCAGGCCCTCATAGACATGGCCGATCTGCTCAATATCCAGCGCCCGAAACGACAGCTTACGGGGTTCGACCGTGCTGCCCACCTTAATTTGCAAAAGCTGAAGCGCCTCCAGCAGGTGCAACACCGTGCGGTTATTGATGGGAATTGGCGCAGCCGGGGTTTCTTGCCAGTTGGTGCCCGCCGGTCGCCCCTCCAAAAACGGAAAGAGATCGGGGTCAAACAGTTGCCCCCCATAGGCCGGAAGCTGCAACGCATCGTGATGGATGCCCCCATACACTGCCCGAAATGTTGCCAATAGCCGCACCCAGGCATCGTAGCGGCGCTCCAGCAGTTCTTCCCCCGCCTGGTCGGCTAGCTCCCGCAGTTGCGATCGCAGGGTCGAGACTGCATAGAACTGGTCATAGAGTGGATCTCCCAACAGCAGCAGTTTCCGCTCCTCTGCTGAGAACAAAAATACCAGTCGCATCATCACCGTCAGCGCCGCCTGGTAGAGGGCGGTTTCCGGTAGCCCCTCCAGCAACGTCCGCTGGCGATCCTGGTCAATGCGATCGATGGCCTGCACCAGCACCTCCACCGCCTTTCGGACCTGATAGCCCAACTGGTCCGTGACCTCCTGCTGGGCATCCTGACTGCGGGCCAGCAAGTCCTCAAGGGTCTCCCCAGCATCCACGGCAAAGAACCGCCGCACCCCCAGCAGGCTACGAAACGCCCGCAGGGTTAGCTTTTCCTCTAGCCACAGGTTGCCATACCAGGAAATAAAGCCCGTGGACTCGCCCTTGGGAGCATTCACCAGCATCCACTGCTCCCCATTGGTCAGCAGCCCCAGGCGCACATCCGTAGCGTGCAGCAACTCCATCATCCCCGTCGCCGGAGATGCCTTCCAGCGCGACCCGCGATAGGTCTTCTCCAGGCCCTGCTCTGGTGGCACCATCTGCACTAGCAGCAGCGGCTTATGGCTATCGGGATCGACCACCACCCAGTCGGGGCGCAGGGTGAGCTGGTGCTCACTAAAGGTCGCCTTCAGGCCGGGGGGCACCCCCTGACCGCTGAGCAGCACCTGCTCAGGGAACTCTAACTGCTCTGTCAACACCCAGTTTACCCAGGCCCGATGGATCGCCGGATCGCTGCGGTAGTCGAGCCATTCTTCATAGGCCGCCCGCAGGGAGCGAAACAGGTCGGCATCGTGAGCGTCTAAGCCGGTGGCAAACACCTCCAGCAGCACCTGCAGGCTGATAAACGGCCCCGAGGCTTCGACCAGAGATAACCATTCAGCGTGGTGACGAGCAATAGACATGGATTCAAAGCAGGGTATGGAGCATCATTGGCAGAACCTGTGGCTAACAGGGATCGCCAGATCCAGGCATTCAAAGCCTAGGGAGTGCAGGTCAGCACAGCATTGACTGGGGCAAAGCCTTCTGGATCAGGGTAGCCCACTAGCTCAGTGTAAAAATCGGGATTTTGCAGCATCAACAGTCGAGCCGCTTCCAGTCCGGTTTTGTAAAACGTGAGCAAGCGGTTAGTGGCGATCGTGGCCGGCACCTGAGCGCTAAGAATATTGGCGGGAAATTGCTCATACAGAAAGCTGGTGTTGCCATCCTCTTGCGTAATCGTGATGTAGGCGCGCATGCCCAGGGGGTTGGGTACGCCCAAATCAGGATTGAACTGGCACGTTCGAGTCGGTTCTGCTCTAGCACTGGGGCTTAAAGCAAGGAGGCTGAGGGCAGTGGTGGTTGCGATCGCGGCTTTGATGGTTATGTTCACGGTCAAACGTTCTTCCATTAAGACAGATAGATTTTGAAGTTGAATTAACGAATGAGCTTTTTAGGCACCAAGAAGGTAATGGCTAACGGAAACAAGCGAGCAGTGGGATTTGCAAACCGGGCCTGAATTACCGCTGTTTCCTGCTCTATCTCGTAGGGGATTTGGTCTAGCCGGGCTTGGAGGCTGCTGCGGTTGCGATCGTACTGATCTCGCTCCGTCGTGCTGAAGAGGCTAAGCTGCTGCGGTTGTTCTGCCTCGGTCAACTCATTCAGGATGCTCTGTCTCAGCTCATTCATAACAGCGGTAATATCCGTGACCTCTTTCTCACAGCGCTCCTGTAGCGCCTTTTCCAAGGAGGCTGCCCGTTCCGCCTCGCGCACCTCCAGGCTTTGCATGAGCGCATCTGCGTAGTTGTCCCAAGTATTCACCAACTGCTGCTTCATCCCATCCGGTACCGGCTCAGAAAGCACCGCATCCAGCGTCTGTCGCATGGCCAGCAAACTCTTAAAGCGGCTAAACCGACCCTCTCGCAATATGCCACCCGCTGTAATCACCTCCTCATGGAGCCGCTGCTGATCACCCCCTAGCACCACTAACCGCCCATAGGCCACGACTGCTGGGGTGTCCAACGCCGAGCTTTCTACCACCCGTGCCGTCACTCGATGCAGAGATTTGTTGATGCCACTGGCCCACACCTCAGCCCGCAGCAGTCTCAAACACATCTGCACCAGTCGGTGATTGAGGTGAACCAGCACCACATCATCCCGCCCCCGGGACAAGTCTGGATCAAACACCAAGGGCCGAATTTCCCCGGTGTGGGGATGGGGCAATCCCTGACCACAAGCGGCCCAACTACCCTGCATTGGCGGCAGCCTGTAGACCCCAGGCTGGTCCTTCAGCGGCTCTAAGGGGGGCTGTTGGGCGACCTCCAACCCTACCCGAACCACCGATTCAATATGATCCGGCGTTAGCCGCAGGTTGCTACGGGTTTCTTGAAGCTGCTCCTTCAGTTTTTCAATCTGGTCTCGCACCTTGCGCTCAAACTTCAGCAGTCGCCGGATGGGTTCACTGTCCTGCTCCGCCTGGGTCGTATCGAGAGTGGTACGCCTGCCTAGCATTGCTTCCTCTAGCTGGGCCGCAATCACGGGTCCCACCTTACCCAGGTCTTCGCGAATGGTATTCACCTTTAGTGCCGCCCGCAGCAAAAACTCCAGGTCGCCATCCAGGTCACCAGGGCGAGCTGCCGTTACATCCTGGTTCGCATAGGTCTTGCCCACAAAGTGGTAGATCATCACCTCATCCGCTTTCTGACCATGGCGATCAATGCGGCCATTGCGCTGCTCCATACGATTAGGGTTCCAGGGAATTTCGTAGTGGATCAGTTTAGAGCAGTGGTTTTGTAAGTCCAGCCCTTCAGATGCCGCATCCGTCGCTAGCAAAATCCGCACATTTGATATGTCTGGCCCCGCCTGGAAAGCGGCTTTAACCCGTTCTCGCTCATCTGAGTTCATGCCGCCATAGAGGATCATCAGGCGATCGTTCTGAGCCAGCCCTCGATTCCCCAGCAGGTCGAACAGCCATTTCTGGGTGGCGCGATACTCCGTAAAGATAATCACCCGTTGGTCCGACCATTGCCCATCGGGACAAATGTGGGTATCAATCCAGTCCAGCAGGGTCTGGGCTTTGGCATCTGGCCGTCTGGAGGCTTTTTCCGCCCACTGCTGCATGCCAGTCAGCAGTTCCTGTTCCTCAGCGCTGAGTTTGCGGAAGAGTCGAGAACTTGAGTCCACTGCATCATGGGTGGACTCTTCATAGATGTCGTCGTCGGCAAAGTCTTCTTCAATTTGGTCGAGCTGACGACGCAGGATAGGCACGGACGGTTTGGAGAGCTGCCGTTGCGATCTTGATTTCCCTTCCTTGAGGGTCTTCTCATGCTGCTGCAGGGTCGTGAGAAACGCCTGGGGCGAAGAGAAGAGGCGCTTTTTCAGCAGCTTCAGCACAAATTCGGTAGCGGTCAGTTCTACCTTGTCATCCTTCGCACCACTACACCGGAGTTCTGTGTAGCGCTTCAGGTCTTGGTTGACGGCCTGCTCTTCATCGCTATAGTTCACGGTCAGTGCTTCCAGACGCCGCACAGGAAAGCGGGGTGTGCCATCCCAGCGCGGTGGCAGTTCCTGCTTCAGCCGTCGAATCATCACCACCTGGAGCTGGTTGCGATCGGGGGCAACCCCTCGCGCAAACCGCTGTGAGTCCAGAATCTCCAGCAGCGCCGTGAAGCTCTCAGAATAGCCGTTATGGGGGGTCGCCGTCAGAAATAGCTTGTGCTCAAAATGGGGAGCCAGTAGGCGAATCGCCGCTGTCCGCTGAGAGTCAACCGCATAGTTGCCACCCCCCGATGGGGCAATGTTATGGGCCTCATCCACAATCAACAGGTCAAATCGCCGGGGATAGATGGCTTCCCCTTCTGCAGGAAGTACCTCCCGCATCAGCCGTAGGGGACGATCTCGCTTTAAAAAGTCGATGGAGGTAATCAGCCGGGGATAGTGGGTCCAGGGGTTCACATGCAGCCCTCGACTACGACGCAGTTGCCGTAGCAGGTCACTATTGACGATGCGGAAGTCTAGGCCAAACTTGTCCCGCATCTGGTCCCGCCACTGCACCTGTAGAGAGGAAGGACAGACCACTAGAATGCGCCGCACCCGCTGCCGCAGAATCAGCTCTTGGGCAACTAGACCCGTTTCAATTGTTTTCCCCAGGCCTACGTCATCGGCAATCAGCAGGTTCACCCTGGGCATCTGAATCGCCCTCACTACAGGGTCAAGCTGGTAGTCTTCAATGTCAATGCCGCTACGGAACGGTGACTGAACACTACGCACATCGGCACTAGAAGCAGCTCCCCAGCATACCGCATCCAGAAATGCCTCTAGGCGATCCGGTGAGTCAAATCCATCTGGGTAGGGTAACTCCCTCACCTCAAAAATGGAGGCTCCCGGTTCCAGCTCCCAGATCACCTGGAGTTCTTCCCCCAGGGCATCGTCTTCTACTGAAGACAGGCTAACCAGGTGCTGGGTTGTCTCCTGACTCCCCATAACCGGACTCATAGGAGATGTGGAGACACGAATATCCGTCACCGCAAAACGCTGACCCCGCACTTCTACGAGCTGGCCTTGCTCTGGAATTCCGCGAATTGCTTCTGCCGTAGTCATACTCGATACTATATTAATCCCTATTCTTCCGTTGTTTAGAGAACGTCCGGAACATAAATTCCCGCATCAGCAACCCGGCCATGATTGTTTTTCCCGTCCCAGGGTCATCTGCTAGCAAAAACGCAGGGGTTGACAGGTCAGCATCTCTCCGTAAACTGCTGTGATCTTATGGGGCAGGGGCTCTACCAGGGAAGTATGAACGGCCAGCAGCGGATCAAACAGATGTGCTAGACGAATACGATGGGCCTCGGAAACCAATCGCAGTAAAGCCCCATCGGCACTAAAGCTCCAGGGCTGCTCCTGCGTAACAATTTCTAATTCAGGCTCTTGAGAGCGGTAGACCAGTTCGTTGCCAAGCTGACTGCTAGCATTTTTATAGATTAGTTCCAGTGCATCGGAGCCAAACCACTTGGTATCTACAACAGTGATTAAGCTATGGGGAAGGATTCCCCTAACCGTTACCCCCTTGCTTAGTTGCTCCAATTGCACCATGGCTGAACTTCCCCCCTTTTGGAATGCTGCCAGCTAGATAAATGCTGACCAGCCTCCTTTAATCCCTTGCATCAACCTAGCCTAAGCCTTGAAAAATGCCCAATTTTGACCAAATTTCAACGTCGCTTATAGACTGTGTTGTGAGGGGGGCAGTGTTACAACAAAGCACACACCCTACACCAGCAGACGGAACAAAGGGCTGGAGTACTGTTTGGGGTTACTGGATATCAAGCTAAGGAGTTTAAGATGGCCCACCGCTATCAAGATACGAACACTGGCCGATTCCTGACAAAGGAAGAAGTTACTGAATTTCTCCCTGATGGCACTCTCTGGGGGCGCATGAACAGCATTGTTGAGGATCTGGTCATTCCCATAGACCTGGAGGCTGTCAAACAAGCCGGGCGCAAAGGTCAAATGATCACCCCCGATATTATGCATGGACGCCGTCAAGGTCACACCGAAAGTTGAAAAGATTCTAAAGACTGATAAAACTCAATAGATACTTTGTTAAGAGCATCAGTTCCTTTCCGAGAGCTGGCGCTTTCTCGCTTTTCTCCAAAGCAAGCTGTAGAGGGCTTTTCTTGCAATGAACCATGTTGTCCTGCTGGGGGATTCAATTTTTGATAATGCCGCCTATGTGCCAGGGCAGCCACCTGTGATTGAGCTGGTCCAGTCCCTGCTACCGCAAGACTCAAAGGCAACCCTAGCTTGCTGTCGATGGCAATGTCACTACCGATGTGCTGCGGCAACTTGATGCCTTGCCACCGGATGCTAGCCACCTGGTTCTCAGTGTGGGAGGCAATGATGCCTTAGGGCAGATGGGCATTCTCTCAGACTCTGTACGTTCGGTGGCAGATGCGGGAGCGGTAGCAGCGTATCCAGGAACAGAAGAACAAAAGAGGTTTTGGGCCGAGCCACTAAACGTAGATACAGCGATTTTCAATTTCATGAAGCACAGTAACAGCAGTGAGCAAACCAGTTACGCAAATGGACAGGATTGACTAAATCCATTGCTGTGGCTATCAGAGTATCTACTCGCTGTCGGGTGGTGGGTGAAAACTGTCGTAGAAATGCTTTGAGTTGGGACCACCAATGCTCAATGGGATTAAAGTCTGGAGAGTAAGGGGATAGATACAGAAATTTTGCTCCCACCGCCTCAATCAAAGGCACAATCGCTTCAACTTTATGGACGGGTAGATTATCCATCACCACCACAGCCCCCGGCCACAGATGCGGCACTAGACATTCAGACACATAGGTTTCAAACGCCACGCCATCAACTGCCCCCTCTAAGGTCATCACCCCTAGGACTCTCGAGAGGGTCATTGCTCCAATAACGCTCACCTTTGTTCCTCGGTAGAAGGGCTTGAAGGCATAGGCGCGTTCTCCAGGGGCTGCACGGGCATGGGTTCTAGTAAGTCCTAGCAGCAGTCCCATTTCATCGAGGAACACCAAGTTCTCAGGGGCAATCTGGCCAACGAGTTGCCAATACTCTAGGCGTAGATGTTGAACGCGATGGCTGCAGGCTTGCGCTGGGCGCAGTGTTTTTTTTCCGAGGAAGCTTGAGGCGTTGGAGAGTTCGGCACAGGGTACTCTGACTCACCCATAGCCCTGTCTGCTCGCCCAGGTATTCGCAATACTCTGCCAGGGTTGCATCCGGATATTGCTGGACTATCCCCAACAGGTGCTCTTGGAAGGGCAGCAGCGAACTGTGTTTAGAGCCGCCTTGTTTGTGGGGATTGAGATGGCC
>JBGTDP010000395.1:0-5899 GCA_041748255.1 Thermosynechococcaceae cyanobacterium
CAAAGGGATTGAGCTTAAGTCTAAGCGGGAAATTGAAATTATGCGCCAGGCGTCAGCCATCGTGGCCACGGTGCTAAAAGAGATTTCTGAATTAGTAGAGCCGGGAATGACAACTGCTGACCTGGATGCCCACGCCGAGAAGCGAATTCGAGAAATGGGAGCAACGCCTAGCTTTAAGGGCTACCATGGGTTTCCGGCTTCTATTTGTTCAAGTATCAACAATGAAGTGGTGCATGGGATTCCCAGCCGCAAGAAGGTAATTCGGGCTGGGGACGTGCTTAAAGTTGATACCGGGGCTTATTACCAGGGCTTTCATGGCGATTCTTGCATTACGATTCCGGTAGGAGAAGTGACTCCTCAAGCCGCTAAACTCATTCAAGCGGCTGAGGACGCCCTTTATCAAGGCATTGGTCAAGTCAAAGCCGGAAATTACCTTTTGGATATTGCCGGGGCCATTCAAGACTGCGTCGAGGCCAATGGCTTTAAGGTGGTGGAAGACTTTACTGGTCATGGGGTAGGACGGAATTTGCACGAAGAACCCTCTGTCTTTAACTTCCGCACCCATGAGATGCCCAACGTTAAATTGCGGGAAGGCATGACCCTGGCAATTGAGCCGATTGTGAATGCTGGCTCTAAGCGCACTCGGATTCTGCCGGATCGTTGGACAGCCGTAACTGTGGATAACAAGCTCTCAGCTCAGTTTGAGCATACTGTCTTAGTCACCGCCGATGGCTACGAAATCCTCACAGATCGCAGCAAGGTACAAGAAAAAAGTTCCCAAGAAAAAAGCCCGGACTACCGGGCTTGGTAGGCAAGAAGATTTTTTTTAATTTAAGGACCGCTGGAATAAATTAGGCTGCTTGATGCTAGGGGTAGGCTGAGTAGGCTTGGGTGAGGCTGGCGGCGAAGTTTCTAAGGCTCTGAGATCCTCTAGGACTGATTGATTCTCTTGGGCCAACTCTGAAGCTTTACGAACATCAATAGCAATGATTTCCTGAGGATAGGCTTCTAAGAAACTAATCAAGCCTAAACCGTCAGGAGCCGTGGCGCCTTGGAGAAGGCCAGAGCGAAGATCTTGCACCCCTGAGGGTCCAGGACGAAGTGTGGCTTCAGCCGCACCAGCCAAGGCTGCTTGGGCCCGCTGGGTCTCCAGCATTTGAGCGAGTTGATTTGGCTCAACGGAAACTCTGCCCCTGAGGCTAGATAAAATTACGGGTCGGCGCTGAGAACCGGCTAGCCCCAACAATAACCCTAGTTTTGGGGAGGCCTTGCCAGTTTCTGCATAGGTACGCAAATCCTTGACCGGTAGGGTAGGCTCAATAAACCCGTACTTAAGTTTCAGGGTTTCTGCTGCAAAACCAGGTGCTGGATGGATTAGACCCTGGAGCCCAAGAAGCAAGAATGCAGAGAAACCAAGGAGCTGGGGCCAGCGAGAGACTTTTGGTATGGTTGAAGATAACATAGGCAAACTTTCAAAAGTGCCGATCTGTATTCTTAGACTCAACTTAGGTTCTGAGGTTCCAGCCCCTAATTTTAAAAATTAAACCAAGAGCAAAAATTGGGCCTGTAAGCCTGGAGACAAGAAAGCAATTATTCCGCTGCCAGAATTTCTAATTGGGCGGTCACTAAGGATAAAGCAACAATCGGAGCCGTAACCGCTCTGAGAATTCGTTGCCCTAGGGAAACTGGTTGAAACCTAGCAGCGATCGCTTGGTCTATTTCTGCAGGAGTCCAGCCCCCCTCAGGCCCGGTGGCAATCACAACTGCAGCCCCTGGGTCTATTGGCAGGGTTAGTAAGTGGGGCGCTGAGGTTGTAACACAAAAATAGCGCTGCTCGGCTTGCAAGGATTGGATCTGTTGGAAGGGGACCGGTTCCAATAGCTCTGGAATGAGCTGACGCTGGCTCTGCTCCGCCGCTTCTTGAGTAATCCGTCGCCAGCGACCTAGTTTTTGGGCACTAGGCTGAAGTAACGTGCGATCGCTCAAGAGGGGAATAATTTGGCTGACGCCCAGTTCCGTTGCCTGACGCACCACCTGCTCAAAACCATTGCCTTTGGGAGGTGCGGCCAACAGAATCAGACTTGTCGGCAACTCTGTTTCAAAGACTAGAAATTCTAGCAGTTGAGCTGGCTGCTGAGCGTTAAATTCAGCCAGCCAGCTATGGCCCAACCCATCCATGGCAATAAAGCACTCCCCCGGCATAAGTCGCAGCACGTGCCCAAGATAATGAGATTGCTCAGGTCTGAGCAAAAGCTGCTGGCCCTGCAACTGATCGGAAGCGATCGCCAAGCGCTGGAGTCGGGACAAAGTCTTTGGTTAAGTTAACTCGGAGTCTGCCTGCAAGTAGCGATCAATCGCCTCTGTTGCCAGTTCTACCAGGGATTTGCCCTGACGCTCGGCAGATGTCTTTAGACGAGAATAAACATCGTCTCGAACGGTAATCCGTCGCCGATTCTTTGAGGCCAAGGGATCAGTGGCTGAGAAATCCTCTTGACCTGCCGGGTTATAGGTGGCAGCGTAGCTACGGAGGGCTTCAAACCCAACCCGATCACAAAAGTCGCCAAAACTCTCTGGTTCTACCTGGTGTTGTTGCTCTTGCTTAAAGTAGACCAACAGCGGCTCTAGAGTAACTTCTAGGTCCTCTATATTCATCTTGTCAAGATAGGGTTGGGCCAAACGGGTTTGATGGGGAGAGGCCCCCAGCCAGACTTCATAGGCTCCAGGGGTTTTGCCGACAAAACCCAGTTCAGCTAAATAGGGTCGAGCACAGCCATTGGGACATCCGGTCATCCGAATCACAAAATGTTCCTGGTCCAGGCCAACTTTATTCAGCAGGGCCCGAATCCGGGTGAGAATGTCTGGAATTGCCCGCTCTGACTCGGTGATTGCCAGACCACAGGTGGGCAAAGCTGGGCAGGCCATGGCATAGCGCACCAGGGGGTCAAGCTCTGATTCCTTTTGGATGCCACAGCGGTCTAAAATTTTCTGCAGTTCCCGCTGCTGGGCGGGGGCAATGTCGTAAATAATCAGGTTGTGATTGGGGGTTAGCCGCATCGGCAGGCCAAATTCTTGGCTGATTTCCCGCAGAGCAGTTTTAAGTTGCAGGGTTTCAGTGTCTTGAATCCGGCCATTTTGAATTGAAATCCCCAGAAACAGGTTGCCATCCCCCTGTTCGTGCCAGCCGAGATAGTCTTGGTACTTAAATTCCGGCAGCGGCTTTAAAGGCCCTAGGGTTTTACCAAAATACCCTTCCACGGTTTTTTGAAATCGCTCTACCCCCCAATCGTGCAGAAGGTACTTCATTCGAGCATGGCGACGACTCACCCGATCGCCATAGTCCCGCTGCGTGGCCACGATCGCCTTGATCAGGTCGTAGATCTCCGCCTTGGGAACATAGCCCAGGGGCTCTGCTAAGCGAGCAAAGGTTTCTTCTTTGTTATGGGTGCGACCCAATCCGCCGCCAGCGAAGACATTAAAGCCTTCTAGCTCTGCTTGAGCATTGGTAATTACCACCAGGCTGACATCTTGGGAGTATAGGTCTACAGAGTTATCGCCAGGGACGGTGACTGCAACCTTAAACTTGCGAGGCATGTAGTGCTCACCGTAGAGCGGTTCCTCGCTGTTGGCAAAAGTCGTGCCATTGCCATTGCTCTGCCGCGCTGCTTTTACCGCTGGGTCTTCTTCTGCTGAGATTGCCTTTTCCCCATCTAGCCAGATCTCGTAGTAGGCCCCTGTCTGGGGGGTGAGCAGCTCGGCAATGTTGTTGGCATATTTCTGAGCGTAGGCGTACTCAGGCCGATTGGTATAGGGGGCCGGAGGAGCCATGACATTCCGGTTCAAGTCCCCGCAGGCGCCAAGGGTAGAACCCATATTTTGGATAATTGTGGCGATCGCTGCTTTAAGATTCCGTTTGAGAATCCCATGAATCTGAAAGCCCTGTCGGGTAGTGGCTCGGAGGGTGTGATTGCCATACTCATCCGCCATCCGATCCAAAGCCAGATATAGCTGGGGAGGAACAAATCCGCCAGGGTTGCGGGTCCTGAGCATGAACTTATAGTCTTTTTCCTGACCCTTAACCCGATTGTCCCGGTCATCTTGCTGGTAAGAACCGTGAAACTTTAGGATCTGGGTAGCATCTCCACTAAAATAGTTGGTTTCTTGCAAAAGTTCACTGGCCACTGGCTCCCGCAGGTAGTGGCTGTTTTCCTTAAGGCCCTCTAGTTTAGATTTTCGTTCAGGCCGGGTTTGAGGAGGAGAATTTACCATGGTCAGCAGGATGAGTAGGGCTAATTAGAGGGGTAACTATCTCTGTAGGGAAGCTTGCCGGAGATAGACCGGTAACTCGACCGGAATAGTGATGAATCACTCTAATTCTATCACTCTGCTTTAGGCTGTTCCCAAAAAAAGTTGTTGCTATGGTTGAGTTTAGGAACGCTGTCGACCTTGGTGTTCACTGTCTTTATGCCAGCAGCGCTCAAGATACTGAACACGATAAAGTTGCCAAAATCGAGCGGGATTGAGCACTAACTTAGATTTGCGGCTAAATACGGGTTGGTTTAAAAACGCCCGCAGGGGGAACCAATCGCTTGAATTTGAGGAAGAATTCATCAACTTCTTAAAAAATCTCAAAAATTTAGGTTTAAAAGTCGAGCCACGGGGCCACCAGTTTAGATTGCGGCGGCGTCGGGAAAATAAAGTGGATAAAACTGCGAGAAAAAATATCCTTACGTAAGTTCAAGATTAGGAGCAACGCTTTCACCAATTTGGTTCCACCGCCTCAAACAAACCTGAAGATCTAGTCCAGTGCAAGATATTTTTTGTCCTTTTAACTCAGGTCTAGCACGGTCTTTGAATCAGAGCAAAGCCTTGAAAAAGTTTCTTAACGAGGTGCTGTCTTTCAGCGATCGCAACAATACCCCGCTCCCCCCAGTTAGTCTTTTTTACTGGATATTGGTTCAGCGGCAAGATGATTTGCCTTGATCGCCTTTAACGGGCTCTATAGACTTAAGGGTTCCCTACAGTCGCTCAAAAAATGAGATGCTAATTAAATAACAATTCATTAAGGAATCTGCTGATTTCATGTCTTTATTCGATTGGTTCGCAAATCGACGTAAATCAGGTTCAGTCGGTCAAGGGTATCAGGAGCGAGAAATTGCTGATGGCCTCTGGACAAAGTGTGAAGCCTGCGGCGTTATGACCTACACCAAGGATCTGCGAGCCAATCAAATGGTTTGCCCGGAGTGCAACCACCATCTGCGGATTTATAGTACTCAGCGAATTCAGCAATTAATTGATCCAAACACCTGGAAGGCCCTGGATGAACACCTGATTGCCTCAGATCCGCTTGAATTTCGCGATCGCAAGCCCTATAGCGATCGCCTGCGCGATTATCAGGAAAGAACCGCACTGCAAGATGCCGTACAGACAGGGATTGGGGAGCTAGAAGGACTCAGCCTGGCCCTGGGGGTAATGGATTTCCGATTTATGGGCGGCAGCATGGGCTCTGTGGTCGGAGAAAAGCTCACGCGCTTGATTGAACACGCCACTGACAGCCACTTACCATTGGTGATTATCTGTGCCTCAGGGGGAGCCCGCATGCAAGAAGGCATCCTCAGCCTGATGCAAATGGCAAAAACCTCAGCAGCCCTAGAGCGGTTTCGGGAGCATGGCTTACTTTATGTTCCTATCTTGACCCATCCGACCACGGGAGGGGTGACTGCTAGCTTTGCCATGCTTGGCGATATTATCCTGGCAGAACCCAAAGCAACCGTTGGGTTTGCTGGCAGACGGGTGGTAGAGCAAACCCTGCGAGAAAAACTACCAGAGGACTTCCAAACCTCTGAGTATTTGCTCAACCATGGATTCGTCGATGCAATTGTGCCTCGAACCCACTTAAAGA
>JBGTDP010000396.1:0-11478 GCA_041748255.1 Thermosynechococcaceae cyanobacterium
TACTCTCTCCTCCGCTGGTAGACGTACCCCAATCTAAGCCAGTTACCTCAACCAATTAGTTGGTTAAGAAAAACAGAGGCTTAGGGGTAGAGGCTGCTAGACCTGCTAAGCTTTTTTCGGTATCCCAGCGGTTAGACCCGCAGATGGAGCGAAGCCCAATTTTTTAGGTTTTAAGCCAGTTTCAAACTAGAGGCTGCGAAGATAAGCAAAGTTTAGGAGTGTTATAGATGCGACAAGTTAACTTTGTCCTGATTTTTGTGATTTGCCTGGCGTTGGTGTTATTTGGGATTGAAAACACTGAACCGGTTAATATCCATGTGGTAAAAGGATTTGATCTTCAAGCCCCCCTGGTGGTGGAACTAATTGTAGCTATGGGGGTTGGCGCTGTGCTGGCTTGGGTCTTTAGTGTCTGGGTTCAGGTTCAGCGGCTGTTAGAATCTGGCAAGGCAATTCGAGAGCGCGATACCCGAATTGAAACTTTAGAAGAAGATTTAGAGCGCTACAAGGTTGAAATTGAACAACAGCAGCGACTCCTTCCCGGTGCGGATACAGTGGTGGAGTAATCCCCAGATCTGGTCAAGATACCATCACCATGACAACCTCCTTTGCCCAGAATGCGATCGCTGTTTTGATTGATTTGGCCCAACGGGGTGAAATTGATCCCTGGGATGTGCAGGTAATTGAGGTCTTTGATCGGTTTTTAAGTCAGCTGGCCCTCACAAACCCCAGAGATTTGTCTCACTCCGGTCAGGCGTTTCTCTACGCCTCAATGCTGGTGCTATTAAAGTCTGACAGTCTCGCCAACCCAGAGCCTGAGCCAGAAGAACCCCTCGAAGATCTGGACTTGAGTGAGGGGTTGCCAGCAGGATTGCCCCCCCACTTAGAGCGCCACCTGCACCGCCGGGCGGTTGCCCCAGCCCCCCAGCGTCGTCGAGTCACTTTAAATGAGCTGATTAGTCAACTAGAGCTGATGGCAGTCACAGTGGAGGGCAAACCCAGCCCTAGCCGCTCGCGATCAGCCACTCGCCCCTCCCGCGCCCAGGCAGCCCGGACCATTGCCCACTTAGCCCATCAAGAAAACCTGTCTGAAATTGCCAGTGAACTGGAGCAATTTCTTAGCCATCAATGGCCGCAAATTTCTCAAAACCAAGACTGGCTTGACCTGCAGCATTTGCTGGAGTTTAAGAATGATCCGGTGGGGGTGTTTTGGGCCCTGTTGTTTCTCTGTGCTCAGTCCAAGGTGGAGCTATCCCAAGCTGAGTTCTATCAAGATTTAAAGTTACGCCCCTTTGTGCCCTCTCTGGCTTAGAAACCCTGATTGTCCTAGCACCTATCGACTCTGAGGAACGGGTCTGGGATAATTGAGCCGTGGCGTTTAATAACAGCATGACCAAGACCGCATGGGTATTTCCAGGGCAGGGTTCCCAGACCATTGGGATGGGGATGGATTTGTTAGCAATCCCAGCTGCCAAAGCTAAGTTTGATCAGGCCGCTCAAATCCTGGGCTGGTCTGTGGCCGAGGTTTGCCAGGGACCAGAGGATAAACTTTCCCATACCCTCTATACCCAGCCCTGTTTGTACGTTGTTTCAGCAGTATTGGTGGACTTGGTTCAGGCCCAGGGTCTGCAGCCAGATCTGGTTGCAGGTCATAGCCTGGGAGAATACGTTGCCCTCTATGCAGCTTCAGTGTTTAGCTTTGAGACTGGGCTGCAACTGGTCAAACAACGAGCCCAGCTCATGAGCAGCGCCTCCGGCGGCTGCATGCGGGCCTTAATTGGCTTTGAGCGCTCAGCCCTGGAAGCAGCAGTGGCAAACACCCCGGATGTGGTTCTGGCCAATGACAACCACGCTACTCAGGTGGTGATTTCCGGCACCCAGGCAGCCGTTGATCAAGTTCTGGCTCAAGTTAAGGTCAAGCGAGTCGTGCCCCTGAATGTCAGTGGCGCCTTTCACTCACCGCTGATGGCTGCTGCCGCGACTGAGTTTCAGCAAGTTTTAACCTCAGTGCCCTTTGAAACAGCACAGGTTCCGGTTTTGTCCAACGTGGAGCCGACCCCAGCGATCGCCGCAGATGTTTTAAAAGAACGCCTGATCCAGCAAATAACTAGCCCGGTTCGCTGGCGGGAAATCTGCCTGCAGCTCTCAGCAGCAGGGATTGAGCAAGTGATTGAGATTGGCCCCGGCAAAGTGCTCACCGGCTTAACTAAGCGAACCTGCCCGGATTTAGCCCTAGCGAATATTGCCACGGCCGCTGAGGTTCCATCATCAACCCGCTAGATCAAGAACTGTCTCTGCAAGGAGTTTCCCATGGGTAGACAGCGGGAGCCAAAGGTGAGCTTACTGCTCTACCACCTGTTTAAGTGGTCAGTGGTTAGCCCCACCCTCCAGGTTTATTTTCGCGGCCGGATCTATGGCGCTGAACAGGTTCCCCAGCAAGGACCGTTACTGGTGGTGAGTAATCACGCCAGCGACTTTGATCCTCCCCTGCTTTCTAGCTGTGTGCAGCGACCAGTTGCCTATATGGCCAAACAAGAGCTCTTTCAGGTTCCGGTGCTGAGCACCCTGATTCGCTGGTATGGCGCTTACCCCGTCAAACGCGGTGCGGGCGATCGGGCGGCGATCCGGGCTGCCTTGGGGGCTTTAGACAATGGCTGGGCTACCGGGGTCTTTTTGCAGGGCACCCGCACCCAGGATGGCCGCATTCATTCCCCTAAATTGGGCGCTGCTTTAATCGCTGCCAAAGCCCAAGTTCCATTACTCCCGGTTAGTTTGTGGGGAACCCAAGGCATCCTGACCAAAGACAAGGCCCTGCCCCAATCAGTGCCAGTAACCGTGCGGATCGGTCGTTTAGTTCAACCCCCGGCCTCTACAGATCGCCAACAACTGACCCAGGTGACCCAACAGTGTGCTGATATGATCAATACAATGCACGCCTTGGGGCGCTAGAGGTTTGGACTTATCTGCTTGCCTCCAGATCAAAAGGGGTGGCTTCTAAGCGCGAAAGCCAGTAAAGTCCCAAGGGGTGCGAACTGAACCTAGGGAATTAGCCCTGCAGTTTTAGTGATCACAGCAAGTTCATGACCTATGGGAAACTTGAGAACACAATTGGCCGAGATGATGGACGAAGTGGTCTGGGACTGCTTGATTCCCCATGCTAAACGCGATGCCCTGGTGGTGGTGACCCCAGGGTTAGATTTGTTAGAAGTGGGAGAAGCGATCGCCCAGGACAATACAACCTTAGTTCAGCGCTGGATTGGAGAGCAGCTCATCGCCAAGCCGGAGGCTGACCAGTTGCAACAGTGGAATCAAACTCCCCAAAAACAATTTACAGCCTTGATTGTGCAGCCTTTTGTCTTAGTGCAAGCGATCTAATTGCTAATTACTCAGACTTGAGGTGATCGACTAAAAAATGCCCGGTCTGGGACGGAAAGGTTTGACCAATCATAGCCCCAGTCGAGCCGGTCAGGACCCATAAAACCGCCCTGGCCCCGTCCCGGAGGGTTTTTTCAAAGGATTCTGGAACATCAGGTGAGGTATGGGAAGGAATCAAAACCGGCTGAAAATCAATCCCCCGGCTACCCAAAATAATCTGACCAACCATCTCTGCTCGTTCCATGTGGTAGTCAGAGGTGAGCAAGTAAATACTGTCAATCCTTTTAGCTTGCAGGGTTTGCACAAGGGTGGTGAAGTTGGTGACAGTGTCAACGGCTTGATAATCAAGATGAATCCGCTCTGGATTGATCCCAGCCTCGGAAAAAACTGACTCCGCGTATTCCAGGTTGCTGCCGCTGGAAACCCAAATCGGCAGGCCAGGATGATCCAGGGCAAATTCTGCCGCAAACCTTTCCCGCTCGGGGGAACCTCCCAGAACCAGCAACGCTTGGGGAGGTTTAGGGACAGCCAGCAAATGCCAGCAAGCAAATCCCAACCCAAAAACCCCCAACCACTGCCACCACTGTAATCGCAGTGAGCGTGGCTGAGAGGCTCTTAAATAGACTGACCGCGAAGGCTTAACTGAAGAAGGGCGCATAGGCCTTGAATACTGAACTTACACCACGACTGTTATTTTAGGGGCAGGATCAATGATTTGGTGTACTTCTAAACAATGAATTTTGTCCCTTTGCATGTTCAGACTGCCGGCACCGGCTTTCCGATCCTTTGTCTGCATGGGCATCCCGGTTCGGGAGCCAGCCTCTCAGTCTTTACGCATCATCTCTGCCGGCGATTCTATACCATGGCCCCAGATTTACGGGGATATGGTCAAAGCCAGGTCTCAGGGGACTTTACCATGAACGATCATCTCTTGGACCTGGAAGCGCTGTTAGATCGCTACAGCATCCAAGGCTGTGTGATTTTAGGATGGTCTTTGGGGGGGATTCTGGCTATGGAATTGGCCCTGAAGCTGCCAGAGCGAGTCAAGGGACTAATTTTAATTGCCACAGCAGCGCGACCCCGCAGTAGTCACCCGCCAATCACCTGGGAAGATAATTTTTATACTGGGGTGGCGTCGATCTTGAACTGGTTTAACCCCGGATGGCAGTGGAATATTCAGCACTTTGGCGGGCGATCGCTCTATCGATATCTCCTGAGTCAGCATACTTCCCAGGCTTACCGCCATCTGGCCCAGGAAGGGCTCCCGGCCTATCTTCAAACCTCAAGATCAGCACAGCGGGCTTTGGCAGCGGCGCTAAAATCTGACTATAACCGCCTAGAGGCTTTGACCCAGATTAACTGCCCAAGCCTAGTCCTGGCGGCAGAGGGCGATCGCCATATCACGCCAGACTCTAGCTTAGAAACTGCCCGAGCCTTGGCCCACAGCGACTGGATTTGCTATCCCCGCACAGCTCACTTGCTACCTTGGGAAATTCCAACCCAAATTCTCTCAGACATTGACCACTGGCTAGATCGTCAGCAGGGCCAAATTGGTTTAGATCAAGTTTTGATCTGAGTAATACTAATTCAAAAAATGCTGACGACACATGCTTGGATCAATCCCTCCAGCCCACTTTCATAAAGGGGTGCCGGAGGCGGGGGATCTGATTAGTAGCCTCTAAAAAGTGGATGGGTTCCAGCAGATTATTGATCAAGCAATCCCTGCAGTGGCTAAGCACCCTCCCGTTAGCAGAGCCTAGTGGAGTTGACCACTGAGGCTGGCAGAGGGGTTAGAGTCCTCTTCAAAGACCGTTAAACTCTGGGGCTTGCACCGCTTTACCGCCGCCATTATTCCCTGGGCTCCCTCCTGCTCAAGATCTTCTACATAGCCATGTTTGGATCTCTGGGCCTCATCAGCACTGATGAAAGGTCCAAAATAATAGCGACAGCGGGGAGTGGCTGTCTCCACTTCCACCCACCAAGCCAATCCTAGGGCATTGGTCAAATTTGCTAGCTTATTAAATAATCCAGTTGAGGTACTTGTATCAGTCACGACGTCCTCCTACTCGCAGGGTTATTGAGTTATCTAAAAGTTTCTTTATACTTCTTTATACTCTAGAGCTTGTCTTTTTTCCAAGACTCTAGATGCAATGTCTGACCCCAGCGTTGCCGATAAACTTCGTAAAGAGCGATTCCAGCAGAAACTGAGGCATTTAAGCTGGCGGTTTTCCCAGAGAGGGGAATTGAAACCAGCAGATCGCAGTAGCGCTGCGTTAATAAACTAATCCCGCTGCCCTCTGCCCCGATCACCAAGACCGTTGGGCCGCTAAATTCAACCCGATGCAAGCTTTGAGCACCAGCCGGAGACAGGCCATAGATCCAAAATCCAGCCGTTTTTAATTGCTCCAAGGCTTGGTTGAGATTCACCACTCGGGCCACTGAGAAATTTTCTAAGGCCCCAGCAGCGACCTTGGCCACCGTGGAGGTGATCCCCACTGCCCGCCGCTGGGGAATAATTAGCCCCTGCACTCCCAGGGCTTCTCCGGTGCGAATAATTGCCCCTAGGTTGTGGGGATCGGTGAGACCATCAGCAGCAATTAAGATTGGCTGCTCCGAGGCCGCCTGGGCCTGTTGGATCAGCGAGTCTAGATCAAGGTACTCGTAGGCAGACGCCTGGGCCATAACCCCTTGATGATTGCCCTGGTGGGTGAGCTGATCTAACCGTCGATAATCAACTTCGTCAATCACTGTGCCCCTGGCCTTGGCCTGGAGCAGAAGGGAGTGAAACCGAGGATCATAGCGCAGTTGCGGGGCAATCCAGACTCGATTTAGATAACGCTGAGTCTCCAAGGCAGAAAGCACTGAATGGCGGCCATAGATCATGTCGCTTTCGGCTGAGTCTGGCGTGATCTCAGGGTCTGTTGGCGCAACAGCAGCACGGCCCTTTGATCGAGGCAAGGCAGGACTGGCTAAGGCTCTCTCTGAGCCCTGGGATGCTGGCCCCCGGTGCCTTGGCTGGGGACGACCAGGCTGGGATTGAAATCGCTTGGGGCGGCTGGCTGAGACTTTGCCTCGTCGGGGTTTATCAGGTTTTGGTTTTGTCATCGTAGGTTCAACCCATCCTTCCTGAGGCTAGCAATGCAGGCTTAAAGCGCAAGACTACCAGCCTAGCAAACCTGCGGCAAAATATTCAGGTTAATTGTCAGGGGGATTAAATCCTAAAGTTCCACACAGTTGAGCTAATCGCTCCGGATCCGTGAGATAAAGATAGCCCAACAAGGTTTCGAAGCTAGTCGCTTGCTGATAAACAACTGCACGAACCCGTTTAGGCCCCCCGGAAGCTGCATTGCGTCCTTGCCTGAGCACGTCTCGCTCGGTATCGGTTAGGTGAGGGTATAGCGATCGCAGATGATCAGCCTGGGTTTCAGCTCGAACCTGGGCAACCACCTGCTGATGATAAGCCCCTAGCCGCTTGGGGGGCAGTAGGTAGTAGGCACGAACGTACAATTCGTAGACCGCATCTCCGAGATAGGCTAGAGCCGCCGGGGAAATTTGCTCAATCCTTTCTAGACCAGGCGGCAAAACCCGTGGGAGCGACTGCTGCGGCTCGACGGTTAAATTTTTTGTTTGTCCCTCAGGCTCCGGCTTCACCCCAGTACCCCTGATTCTTGGCCCCAGTCCCGTGAATCAGACTTCATCTTAACGATCTTGATCAAGGGGTTTCAGGGGATACATCTTAAGGGCTTTAAACCTAGGACTTTTCAACATTCCCCAGGGCGGTCTCTACATTGGGTTGCAGAGATAGAAACTGCTCTAGACGAACCAGCTTCACAGTCTGGGTAACCCGTGGGTTGCTGACAATTTGAAATGATCCCCCGGAAGTCTGGGCTTTCTTGGCCAATTGCACTAAAACCCCTAGCCCGGAACTATCAATAAAGTCAATCTTAGATAGGTCCAGAATCACATGAGAGGGACCCTCTTCAATTTGCTTGGTAATCACCTTCCGAAAAACAGGCTCTGAAAAGGCATCCAATAGCCCAGTAAGGCGATAAAGCTGGCAATGATCCCTGACTTCGCGGGTGCCTCTTAAACTAACGGTCAGGGTGAGTGGTTCAGGGATAGGGCGCTCCTCAGTCTTCTGATCCTTAAGTTGAGCGTCCAGTATAGGGTCTTTCTTTAGCAATGTCTACTGCCCTTGAGTAGGAACTGCTGGGCTGACCATCGTTAAGTTTAAAGCGCCCATTGAGAGAAGGTTTGCCGGGTTAGGATTATCAACCAACAGCCGAGGTCTGTTGCCGATAGGAGCGCATCGTCTGCACAAACTGCTCAAACAGGTAATCGGCATCGTGGGGGCCAGGGCTGGCCTCCGGGTGATACTGCACCGAAAACAAAGGCAGCGACTTATGGCGCAGTCCGGCGACGGTCTGATCATTTAAGTTTAGATGGGTAATTTCCACATCCGCCTCCGGCAGTGACTCTGGCGTGATCGAAAACCCATGGTTTTGACTGGTGATCTCCACCCGTTGCCGTGACCCTGCGGGTTGATTTAAGCCCCGGTGACCAAACTTGAGCTTAAAGGTGTCACCCCCCAGGGATAACCCCAGCAGTTGATGGCCCAAACAAATTCCAAACATTGGTTTTTGGCTGGTGAGCAGCTCCTTGGCCGTAGCAATCCCGGTGCTCACTGCCGCCGGATCTCCAGGACCATTGGAAAGAAAAATCCCATCCGGGTTGTGGCCTAAAATTTCTGCAGCCGGGGTATCAGCAGGAACCACAATCACCCGGCAGCCATAGCTTGCCAAGCGCCGCAGAATATTGCGTTTAATTCCAAAATCAATCGCCACCACCACCAGCGGTTCTGCCAGGGGTGGTGCGTTTGTGGCGATCGCACTCGGGATAAACTCCCAAATTGCTTCCGTCGGTTCAGACCACTCATAGCTTTTAGCGGTTGTGACTGCTTGGGTCAAATTCAAGCCACTCATACTGGGGGCATCATAGACTTGTTGCAGCAGTTCCGCCGGATCAAGAATCTCAGTAGAAATGCCCCCGTTCATTGCTCCACTGGCGCGCAGCTTCCGGGTCAGGGCCCTGGTGTCGATTCCATAGATGCCGGGAATTTGATGTTGGCGCAAGTAGTCAGGCAGGGACTGCGTGGATCGCCAGTTGCTGGGTGTAAAGCAAACATTACGGGCCACAGCTCCCCGCGCTTGAGGCTGGGCAGATTCTTCATCCTCAGAATTAACCCCCGTATTCCCCAGCTCTGGATAAGTAAAGCTAATGATCTGACCACAGTAACTGGGATCGGTTAACACTTCCTGGTAGCCCGTCATCCCGGTGTTAAAGACAACTTCTCCAATCACAGTTCCAGGGGCGCCAAAGGACCAACCCTGGAAGCTAGTACCGTCGGCTAACACTAAAAGAGCAGGCGGGGATTGAGGAGCCATAGAGCAAAAACGATAAATTCTAGAACTTGTTTGATTCAGAGGTAACATCCATCAGAATAGAGGCCGAACCGGGCAAGCGCAATCAAAGACCCCTGACTTTATCGGGGAGTTTGAGGCAGATCAGCGCTCAAGCCCCCGGTTTCTTTGAGGATGAAGAGGGGTCGGCCCTTGACTTCTTCATAGATGCGGCCAATGTATTCACCTAAAATCCCTATACTGACCAGTTGCACCGCCCCCAAGAATAACACCGCCACCGTGATTGTGGTAAAGCCGATCAGGGGGGAGTTAGGGTCAAACAATCGCCAGTAGAGAACTAGGACCATCATGATCAAAGCTAGACCCGCTGAGCATAGACCTAAATAAGTTGAGAGTCGGAGAGGAATACTGGAAAAAGATATAATCCCACTAATTGCTAACCCCAAGGACTTGCGAAAGGTATATTTCACCTCCCCAGCAAAGCGAGGGCTGCGCTGAAACTTGACGGCAGTTTGTCTAAACCCCACCCAGGCCCGTAGCCCTCGAATATAGCGATTGCGCTCCGGCATCCGATTGAGTAAATCGACCACCTGCCGATCCATCAGGCAAAAGTCTCCCGTATCGGTGGGAATCTCGACATCAGCGAGCTTTCGAAGCACTCGATAAAAGACGTAGGCACAAAACCGCTTAAACCAGCCTTCTTTTTGCCGCGCCTGCCGTTGGGCGTAGACAACCTGATAGCCCTGCTGCCACTGCTCAATCAAGCGGGGAACCAGTTCGGGTGGGTCTTGCAAGTCAGCATCCATGACCACTGCCACTTTCCCCTGGACAAAAAGCAGTCCGGCAGTCAGGGCAATTTGATGGCCAAAATTTCGGGCCAAACTGAGGTAGCGCACCCGTGGATCTTGTTGGTGAAGCTGGCGAATCAGTTCTAAAGAGCGATCGCGGCTACCATCGTCAATTAAGATCAGCTCAAATTCTCCTGCAAACCCGGCCATCAGGTTCAAGAGGCGCTGATATATCTCCGGGATGTTTACTTCCTCGTTGTAAATTGGTATTACAAACGAGTAGGTTGGATAAGAGCTAGGGTTTGAATCCCCAAGGGATGAAACCATGATCTGCCTTGTCACGGAAGTACATTTACTCAACTTAAGCTAATCTTAAGATTAGGTTGTCTCGCCGTCCCTATTCCATGCCTTTAACGATCCTTGTTGTGGATGACGAGCCAGGCATTCGACTCTCAGTCAGCGATTATCTGGAAATGTCAGGTTATTCAGTGGTTGCGGCTGAGAATGGGCAAAAAGCCCTGGAGAAGCTGGAAGCTTATCACCCGCATTTAATTGTTACCGACATTACGATGCCGGAAATGGATGGATACGAGCTGGTGCGGCGAGTTCGTCAACGGCCTGATTTTCGCCTCTTGCCAGTGGTGTTTTTGACAGCTCGCACGGAAACCCAAGAACGCATTCGAGGCTATCAACTTGGGGCGGATTTATATTTACCTAAACCCTTTGATCTAGAAGAACTGGGGGCGGTCATCCGGAATCTTTTGGATCGCTCTCAGATTATGCAGCTGGAGTGGCGATCGCGCAGTGTCTCGGAGGAACCATCCCTGGGGGCGAATCAATCTGAAGCCAATGATAGCCAAGCCTCTGCTCAAGCGGTGTTTTCTCTAACCCATCGTGAACAGGATGTCTTAAAGCTCTTAGTGGAAGGGATGTCTAATATTCAAATTGGCAATCATCTCCACCTCAGCCCCCGAACGGTGGAAAAGTATGTCAGTAGTCTGCTGCGCAAAACTGAGACCAACAACCGCGCTGAACTGGTACGAGTCTCATTTGAGAACCATTTGATTGATTAGCCTGCGGCTGGTTCTGCTGCTGTTAAGTAAAGAAGCAGACTCTCACAGGCATCGGTGAGCAAGTCAATCACGTACTCAAAGCCATCTGCCTCCCCGTAGTAGGGGTCCGGCACTTCTTGATCGCGGTGGCGGGTGCAAAAGTCGCAGATCAGCCGAACCTTAGATTGGTATTGCTGATTAAGATCAAGGGCCAGAATATTGAAGTAATTCTGGCGGTCCATGGCCAGGATCAGGTCAAAATTTTCAAAATCTGCCGGTTGAAATTGTCGGCCTCTGCCCTCAAGGGTAATTCCCTGGTAGTGAGCAGCCTGGGTCATCCGGCGATCTGGGGGCTTGCCAATGTGATAGTCACTGGTTGCGGCTGAGTCACAGTAAATTTGATCCCTTAGATTTGCCTGCTCTAGGAGATGATTCATAATATTTTCTGCCGCTGGGGAGCGACAAATATTTCCTAAACAGACAAACAATATTTTTTTCACGCCCTGGTTAAAGACCCACTCAGCTGCAAAAGATTAAAATCTACTTTATCTCTGTCACCCGCCAGCTTAGCTTTAGATTTACCCAAAAGTTCCAGAGGGTAATGATGGCGATCGCCATTAAGTTTGCCAGATAACGGTTAAGCCCCACAAGGTTAAACAACAGGTTTAATAGAACCACGTTAAAGCTTAACCCCAGCAAACAGATCAGATTGAATTTAATTAACCGCTTTAGCCACTGTGTCCGGCCCCGTTGTTGCTGGGAGATATCTCCAAAGGTCCAATGATCGTTCCAAAAAAAATTATTCAAAATGGCCAGCTCCGCGGCCACCAGTTTACTGCGGGTGAG
>JBGTDP010000397.1:0-2243 GCA_041748255.1 Thermosynechococcaceae cyanobacterium
TGTCAGCCGATACTGAGATGGATCTCCGGTAATGGGGACAACGGCTAAATAAAGTTGAGGAGAAAGGCGTCGGTTTAATTGCAGTTCTTCCTGGCAAAAATGCTGGCGTTGGGCCAGGGTAGAAAAGTCTAGAAACCCAAAGTTAGCTGGTTTTTTAACTTTGTAGGAATATTTCCCTGTCAATAGCACGTAGGAAATATGTGTCTGGATCAGTTGGATGGGCTCAACCACAGGGTGAGGATAAAACCCTGGCTGGAGCATTTGCTGAATTAAGACTGGAAGAAAATTGTCCATGTTGGTTTATTGCTGTCTCAACTGAAATTAACGCCGATGCGATCGAGGAATTGATTTTGCTTAACTTAGACACAAAAAAGCCCGGGGATTCCCCTGGGCTGGCGAATTGGCTAAAGACTTGCTGAGTTCAAGACTATGATTCGGCCTCGGATGATTCAGCCTCAGTCTCGGATGACTCCGTTCCCAGAGCTTCCAGGGTGGCTGCCAATTCTGTATCAATCTCAGCTTCTTCTTCAGCCGCTGTCACTCGTGGAGGTAGAACAGAGACAACAACCCGCTCCGGTTCTCCCATAACTTCTACCCCTTTGGGTAAGGCTAATTCATGGACATGGATTGAACTGCCAATCCCAAGGCTAGACACATCAACTTCAATTGATTCGGGAATATCGCCAGGGGCACATTGGACCTGAAGTTCGGTCAAAACCGTATCCAGGGCGCCGCCTTCTTTGTCAACCCCAGGGGCTTCCCCGATAAACGCTAGGGGCACATCCACCAGCAGGCTATCCTGGGAGGCCACCGAGAAAAAACTCAGGTGATAGAGAAACCCCTTCCAAGGATGGGTGTGGACCTCTCGCAGCAGAGCCTTACCACTCCAGGACAGATCCGGGACTTTGACCTGAATCAGCGTGTTATTGACTGAGGCTTCGCGGACCAGGGTTTGAGCCGTTTTAGCATCTAAGGTCAGGGAGACTGATTCAGCTCCTTTGTGCCCATACAAAACAGCCGGAATTAATCCATCCCGGCGCAGGGCTTTTGACTTGCTTCCGGTTGCTCGTTTTTGACATTCAACTGTAATTTCCATACCAAATCATTCCAACATAAGACTGAGCAGATTGTTAACGAAGTTGCTAAGAGGCCGTGGCCACACTTAGATCTCCATTGCTAGGGGCGTATAACAAAGCCCGCTTGGGACCATGAATCGGGTCTTCAACAATGATTGTTTGGTCTCGGCTAGCGCCTAGGGAGACAATCGAAATTGGCACCTCCATCAATTCTGCCAAAAATTTCAGGTAATTAAGGGCTTGTGGGGGCAGATCTTCTAGGGTGCGGCAGTGATTGGTGGGCTGCTTCCAGCCGGGGAGGGTTTTAAAAATTGGGCGGCAGCGGGAGAATTGCCGGGCATTGCTAGGGAAATCCTGGCACTCAACGCCGTCAATTTCGTAGGCCACACAAACTTGAATTTCTTCCAACTGGTCTAAAACATCTAGCTTGGTGATCGCCAAGCAATCTAAACCATTGATCCGAACCGCGTAGCGACCAATCACTGCATCAAACCAGCCGCAGCGTCGCCGCCGCCCGGTGGTTGTGCCAAATTCTAAGCCGCGATCGCACAGGGCTTCCCCCGTTTCACCGTGAAGTTCTGTGGGGAAAGGACCTTCACCAACCCGGGTCGTGTATGCCTTGGCAACCCCAATTACTCGGTCAATCATGGTCGGGCCCACGCCACCGCCGACACAGGCTCCCCCAGCTACCGGGTTAGAGGAGGTAACGTAGGGATAGGTTCCATGATCAAGATCAAGCAGGGTTCCTTGCGCCCCTTCAAACAAAATATTCCGCCGATGTTTGATTGCATCGTAAATCTTGAGAGAGCTATCAATCACATGGGGTCTGAGACGTTCGGCGTAGGCTAGATACTGCTCGATGATTACCGCCGGGTCAAGGGGAGCTAGATCATAAAGCTTCTCTAGAATCACGTTTTTATAGTTGATCGCCCAGCGCAGCTGTTTGGTCAACCCCTCGCTATCCATCAGGTCGAGAACGCGGATGCCAGTCCGCTCAGCTTTATCAGCATAGGTTGGACCAATCCCCCGGCCGGTGGTGCCGATTTTATACTGTCCCCGCTGTGCCTCTGCGGCTTGGTCAATCAGCCGATGGTAGGGCATTGTCACATGGGCTGTTTCTGAGAGTAAGAGGTTTTGAGTTGAAACCCCTAAGCCCTCTAGTTGATC
>JBGTDP010000398.1:0-20088 GCA_041748255.1 Thermosynechococcaceae cyanobacterium
TCAACCGGATCTGGCTTGTCAGTGGGCATCGGGTGAATATTGGCAGCAGGAAGGGGCACCTGATCAAGCCAAGCCTGACGGGCCATCCTTTCATTGCTGTCCGGGTGCTTAGAGGGCACGTAGCGCTCATCCCCCCAGAAAATATGAATTTTGTCCCAAGGTAAATCTTGGGTTGCCAGGGCTTCGTAGAGGGGTTTGGGAGTACTGCCCCCGGCCAGAGCCAGGGTACATTGGCCCCGCTCAGCGATCGCCTGTTGAATTTTAGCCAGGGTAATTTCTAAAGCTCGCTGAATTAAATCAGCTAAACTGGGCAAGACTTCGATCGATTTGGTCATCACACAAGACTTCTAGCAACACGCTGCAACAATTCTAGTTCTCAGACCCTGAGGGTTCTTAAACTAGAATCAAGATACAAAACCAGCGATTTCGGGGGATGGTTTTAGATCCACTTCTTGCTTCAGTTTACTGTGATTCAGCAGCCAAGTTGAGCAGCCACTATGGATCAATCGGGGAGACACTTCAACAGGGTGAGCCACTAGATGAGCTACTGCTTAAATCCAGCTTGTTCCAACCCGCATAATCAAGACCAGATTCAGGTGTGCCAGACCTGCGGTTCTAGCCTATTGCTGCGCGATCGCTACCAAGCAACGCAAGTTCTAGGCAAGGGAGGCTTCGGGGCAACCTTTCTAGCTGAGGATGTCTCCTTACCCGGTTGTCCGACCTGCGTGATCAAGCAACTGCAGCCAGCAACCCAAGACCCTAGTCTGTTAAGCATGGCTCGGGAATTGTTTGAGCGAGAGGCAAAGACCCTAGGCAAGATTGGCAATCACCCCCAAATTCCTCGGTTACTGGACTATTTTGAGCAGGCTCAAGAGTTTTTCTTGGTTCAGGATTATGTCAGCGGTCTAACCTTGCAGCAGCAGGTAAAGCAATCTGGGAGACTGGATGAAACTGGGGTTCTGACAGCTTTAAATGAGTTGCTGCCAATCTTAGATTACTGCCATACCCAAGAAGTGATCCATCGCGATATTAAACCTGCCAATATCATTCGCCGTAGCTTTGATCAAAAGTTAGTCTTGATTGACTTTGGTGCGGTTAAAGATCAGGTGCAACAAACCCTGATCGCCCAGTCTCCAGACACAACTTTGACAGCCTTTGCGATCGGGACTCCTGGCTTTTCTTCTCCAGAGCAGATGGCTCAGCGGCCTGTCTATGCCAGCGATATCTATGCTTTGGGGGTTACTTGCATTTTTCTGTTGACCGGCAAATCACCGAAAGACTTAAACTACGACCCAGCAACGGGTGAACTTCTCTGGCGCAATCAAGTTGAGATTAGTGCGTCCTTGATGGGGGTGCTAGAAAAAATGCTAGAGGCATCGGTTCGTCACCGGTTTCAGTCCGCCAAAGACGTCCTACAAGCATTAGCGGAGGGTGAAGAATCAACCCAACCAAGATATAGCCATCAGCGTCCGCCAGGGTCCCTAAACAGGTCTGGGTCAAATCGTTCTCAGCCTGCTTCAGGCAGCTATGAGAGGATGCGATCGCCTCGGCGGCCCTCTGATCCCGGCGGCTCTCAAGCTCCTGGACTTAATCGAGCCCGGACAGGGGCTTCCCTGGGCAAGCCAAATGATCTCAGTGCTGGGGAAACCAAACCCAATGCTGCCAGCTTAAAAGCGGCTTACCGCCAAGGCAAACGAGAATTTGCCGACCTAGACCTGAGCCGGTTGAATCTGCAAAATTGCAATTTGTCCGGGACAATTTTTCACCAAGCAAAGCTGCATCACACCAACTTGCAAGGGGCCAATCTTTTCAATGCCAACTTTGGCCGCGCCAGTTTTAAAGGAGCAAAGTTAGCTCAGGCGAATTTAAGTAAGGCTTACCTGAGCTACGCCGATCTCAGTGACGTTGACCTGCAAGGTGCAGACCTCAGCGACGCCTATCTCAGTGGGGCAAATTTACAAGGGGCCAATCTCAGTGGGGCAAATTTAACCGAGGCAAAGATCACAGACGCTCAATTAGCCTTGGCAAAAACCAATCGGGCCACCATTCTGCCCGATGGCAAGCGGGGTACTTGGTGGAAATTGTAATTCAGCCTTAAACGCCCCAGAATCGCAACTTAATCCCCCAGGCAAGCGTAGATTCAGTCCCACACTGTGAAACTAGATCAAAGCAGGTTCACTCTTTTGACGGCGATCCGCTTCCAGCTCGGGCTCACTTGCATAGACCTCACAGGAGTTATTGGGGCTCTCAATCAACTTGACCCGATGGAGCCGGGCACCCAGATCCCGAATAGGCTCTTGCAGGAGGGTCTGAATATAAACAGCAATATTTTCCGCTGTGGGCACAACCTCAGCAAAGTAGGGAATATCTTTGTTTAAGAAAGTATGGTCGAAGGGTTCCACGACCCAGTCATTAATTAGCGCTTGTAGAGCAGGCAGATCAACCACCATCCCAGTCCGGGGGGCAATTTCGCCCTTGACGGTCACCTCTAGGTGATAGTTATGCCCATGGCCGTGGGGGCGGGCACACTTACCATAGATTTCATCGTTGGCTTGATCACTTAATTTGGGATGCGCCAACCGATGGGCCGCACTAAAGTGAGTACTGACACTTAAAAAAGCTTCCATGCTGTTTCCTTGATAATCGGCCCAAAGCTTTGGATGTTCAAATAGTTGAATTTTTACCAGCGGCAGGTAGGGAGATAGTTTCTGCCAAATAACCCGAGCGATATTCTCAGTGGTGGGCAAGGTTTGCTCAAACTCTGGCCACACCTGATTCAGGTAAGCAAAGTCTAGCTGACTGGTAACTTCTTGGTGAAGAATCTGCTTCACCTCAGAAAGATTTAGGACCATGCCATACCGATCTAGCTCCCCAAGCATGGAAACAAACAAAACATAATTATGCCCGTGGCCAGGAAACCGGCTGCAAGGGCCAAACCAGTTTTGATTTTCAAGTTCACCAAGTTCCGGCAGCCAGTAACGATGACTGGCAGAAAACTCTGCCCGGCGATTAATAATGCACTGCATGGACGTTAAACAGCTTCAGACTGTCACCTTTGGTTAGTTCACCTCTCCCCCCAGGATAGATCAACTTTTTATTCCGGTTGTGGCGACCCCGCGAATGAACTGCCGCTGCCCGATCACAAACAGAAGCACCACGGGCAAAGAAGCAATCATGACCGCGGCCATCATCAACGGCCAGTTATTGGTAAATTGCTCCTGAAAACTGGCTAGAGAAAGCTGCACCGTCTTTAACTGGGGTCGGGTTGTAAAAACCAGGGGCTTGAATAAATCATTCCACTCGCCAATGAACGTGAACAAAAACAATGTCACCCAAGCCGGACGCGAAAGCGGCAGGATAATTCGCCAGAGCACCTGTAACCGATTGGCACCATCCAGGGCTGCTGCTTCTTCTAGCTCCACCGGCAGGGTCAAAAAGTACTGCCGCATTAAAAAAATACTAAATCCATTCGCTGCTGTGGGCAAAATTAAGGCCCCATAGGTGTTAATTAAATGCCCCCACTTCAACACCAAGAAAATCGGAATCACCAAAATTTGAAATGGAATCACCAAGGTTGCCAGCAGAATCAGCAAAATTGCCTCTCGGCCCCGGAACTGCAGACGGGCCAAGGCATATCCTGATAAGGTCGAGGTCACAGCCTGCAGAAACGTCACGGCTAGAGCAACAAAGGTTGAATTTAAAAAAGCCAGGAGGAAATCCCCCTGTAACCAGGCCTGGCGATAGCTTGCCCAGGACCAATTTTGGGGCCACTGGAATCCTGAAATTGGGCCAGGGGGCAAAAAAGAAGTCAGGGCCACAATTAGCAGGGGTAGGAGCACCAGCAGGGCACCCCCTAAAAGTAGACCTTGATTTAGAACCGCTGGCCCTTTAAGATCTGAGCCAACCCTGAATCGTCGTTCACGCAATTGATTCATCCTTGCTTGTAATCCTTGTCAGTAAGGACTTTTGCCCTAGACTTGGAACTTTGTCTGATCTTGGCCTGTCCTAATACCATGAGAATAATCTCTAATCTGGCCAGGTGAAGTAGATTCTCGGGTGATTGCTCCGTATAATGGCAAAGATTTTCCTAAAACCTCCCCCCACACAATTTCTCTCACAAAGAGTAAAGTAAACTGAAAAACACCCCCCAAAGCCCAAGTCACTCAATATTATCACCAGCTTAAATATCGCCAGCTTGAATCGATACAGCGATTGACTGTGCACTACCAGGAGACAACAGAATGCCCCAGCTTGAGGCCGAACCGAGAATTGACTTTCACAGCGACACCTACAAAGACGCCTATAGCCGGATTGACGCGATCGTCATTGAGGGTGAGCAAGAAGCCTGTGATAACTACATCCACCTGATCCAGATGTTGCCGGATTATGAGGAGGACTTACGTCGGCTGTCCAAAATGGAGAATCGCCACAAAAAGGGATTTGAAGCCTGTGGTCGAAATCTCAACGTCACCCTAGACATGGATTTTGCCCGTCAATTCTTTGCCGACTTACATCGCAACTTTCAGGAAGCGGCGGCTCAAGATCAAGTGGTTTCCTGCCTGGTGATCCAATCTTTAATTATTGAGTGCTTTGCGATCGCTGCCTACAACATCTATATCCCGGTGGCGGATGACTTTGCTCGCAAAATTACCGAGGGTGTGGTTAAAGATGAGTACACTCATCTCAACTTTGGTGAAGAATGGCTTAAGGCTCATTTTGAAGAGGCTAAAGCCGATATTGAAGCAGCCAATCGTCAAAACCTCCCCATTGTCTGGCGAATGCTGAATCAGGTTGAAACCGATGCCGCTGTCCTGGGAATGGAGAAAGATGCCCTGGTCGAAGACTTTATGATTCAGTACGGCGAGGCCCTGAGCAATATTGGTTTCACAACCCGCGACATTATGCGGATGTCTGCCTACGGCCTGACTGCGGCCTAGGGAAAGTCCCTAGACCCCCTCTCCTTGGGATTTTAATCAACCTCACTCGCGGGCCTGGATTCAGGCCCACACCTACATGTTTGGATTAATTGGTCATCTCACCAGCCTTGAACATGCACAATCAGTTGCCAAGGAGCTGGGGTACCCGGAGTACGCCGATCAAGGTCTAGAGTTCTGGTGTATGGCACCGCCTCAGATTGTTGACTCAATTACGGTCACAAGTTTGACGGGGCAAAAGATTTATGGCAAGTATGTTGAGTCTTGCTTCTTGCCGGAGATGTTGGCATCTCATCGGATCAAAGCCGCCACCCGCAAGATTATTAATGCCATGGCCCACGCCCAAAAAAATGGGATTAATATCACTGCCCTAGGCGGGTTCTCTTCAATTATTTTTGAAAAGTTTAACCTTCAGCAAATTAAGCAGATCCGGACTGTGAAGTTAGAATTAGAACGCTTCACGACCGGAAATACCCACACCGCTTATGTGATCTGCCGTCAAGTTGAGCAGGTCTCTCAACAGTTAGGGATTGACCTTTCTGGGGCAACCGTTGCCGTATGTGGGGCCACGGGAGACATTGGCTCTGCTGTATGTCGCTGGTTAGACGCCCGCACCCAGGTCGAGGAACTGCTTTTGGTTGCCCGTGATCAGCAACGGCTACAGGAATTGCAAGCTGATTTGGGTCGGGGCAAAATTCTTGGTTTAGAGGCAGCGTTGCCCCTAGCAGATATCGTGGTTTGGGTTGCTAGTATGCCCAAAGGGGTTGAGATTGATCCAACCGTTCTCAAGCACCCCTGTGTGATGATTGATGGGGGATATCCTAAAAACCTAGCCAATCAGATTCAGTATCCAGGGGTTCATATTGTCAATGGTGGCATTGTTGAGCATTCTTTAGATATTGATTGGCAAATCATGCAAATTGTCAATATGAGTATTCCCACCCGCCAGTTATTTGCCTGTTTTGCAGAGTCAATGCTGCTGGAGTTTGAGCAGTGGTACACCAACTTTTCTTGGGGCCGTAATCAAATTACGGTAGAAAAGATGGATGCTATTGGCCGAGTTTCCCTCAAGCACGGCTTTCGGCCACTATTGCTTTGAGCAAGCCCCTGTGCTTGCCTTCAACCCTGGCTTGCGACTGGTGTAGCTTTTTCTGCCAGCCTTAGCGTGTTATTTTGCGGGTAGAGACAG
Organism: Thermosynechococcaceae cyanobacterium; assembly: GCA_041748255.1. Taxonomy (GTDB): domain Bacteria; phylum Cyanobacteriota; class Cyanobacteriia; order Thermosynechococcales; family Thermosynechococcaceae; genus JBGTDP01. The sequence goes on from JBGTDP010000398.1 coordinate 6,124, forward strand.
CTTAAATTTATGGCAAATTCTGAGCGCAAACCCTATCTTTTAGATTTTGAGAAGCCGCTAGCGGAGCTAGAGATGCGGATTCAACAGATTCGTCAACTTGCGGAAGAAAAAGGCGTTGATGTCTCCGATGAAATCCAGCAACTGGAGGAGCGGGCAGTACAACTGCGCCAGGAAATCTTTAGCAATTTGACCCCTGGGCAAAAATTACAACTGGCTCGCCATCCCCGCCGCCCTAGCACCCTGGATTATATTCAAGCGATTAGCGATGATTGGATGGAGCTTCATGGCGATCGCCGGGGATTTGATGACCCAGCCATGGTAGCCGGGATTGCCCGTCTAGGCGGGCGGCCAACGGTGATGTTGGGGCAGCAAAAAGGCCGGGATACCAAAGACAATGTTGCCCGCAACTTTGGCATGGCCTCCCCCGGCGGCTATCGTAAAGCCCTGCGGCTAATGGACCACGCCAATCGGTTTGGGATGCCCATTCTGACCTTTATTGACACCTCGGGGGCAGACCCCCGCATGCAAGCAGAGGAGTTTGGCCAGGGGGAAGCAATTGCCCTGAATTTGCGAGAGATGTTTCGCCTAGACGTCCCGATTATTTCTACGGTGATTGGCGAAGGGGGTTCCGGCGGTGCCTTAGGGATTGGGGTGGGCGATCGCCTGCTGATGTTTGAGCACTCCGTATATAGTGTTGTTTCCCCAGAAGGGTGTGCCGCAATTCTTTGGCGGGATGTTCAGAAGAGCGCCCAAGCCGCGGAAGCTTTAAAAATTACGGCTGCAGATCTTAAAAACCTGGGAATTATTGATCAGATTCTCCCAGAGCCAATTGGCGGCACCCACGCTGATCCGCTAAAGGCAACTGAAATTCTCAAAGCAGCCCTAATAGAGGCCCTCAATCAACTGGCTGCTATGAGTGGTCCCCAACGCCGGGATCTGCGCTATCAAAAATTCCGCCGCATGGGAATTTTTACAGAGATGGCTGCCTGAATCTTTGCTCCCGTGGCCCCTTAAAAACCACCCTGGGAAGAACCTGAAACGGTAATTTTATCTCAGTGGTATAATTTAACAATGTAACAATTGTTTACAAATGACCTCAGCAAGCAAACAGCAAGCCCTGATTACAGGTGCCAGTAGTGGCATTGGTAAGGCAACCGCCTTGGCCTTTGCCAAAGCTGGAATTAATACCGCCCTGGTGGGGCGCTCTGAAGCCAAGCTGGAAGCAGTGGCCCAAGGGGTGAGACAGGCAGGGGCTAAAGCCTGGGTATATCCCTTAGACCTGGCTCAGGTTGACCAGGTTCAGGAGCGAGTAGGAGCGATCGCAGCAGACTTGGGACCCCTTGATATCCTAGTTAACAATGCCGGGATGGGGTACACCGCTGAGCTGATTGAGACCCCTCTAGCAGACTGGCAGTCTGTGTTGAATTTAAACTTGACCAGTGCCTTTCAGTGCCTGCAAGCCCTCTTACCGGGAATGCGGACCCAGCAGCGGGGAACCATTGTCAATGTAATCTCCGTTGCCGGTCGGCAAGCCTTTGCCGGCTGGGGCGCTTACTGTGCCAGTAAGTTTGGGTTAATGGGCCTCTCCAAGGCGCTGGCGGCAGAGGAGCGGCCCCATGGGATTCGCGTGGTTGCCCTCTGTCCCGGTGCCGTTAATACACCGCTCTGGGAGAGTGATACCGTTCACCAAGACTTTGATCGAACTGCAATGCTGTCTGCTGAGAGTGTGGCCCAGACCATTCTTTACAGCGTGCTTTTGCCCCCGGAGGCAGTGATTGAAGAACTCGTGCTTATGCCTAGCGGTGGGACACTTTAATCGCTTTTAGTATTTTTGCTTATCGTCATTGCTACTCAACTAGATTTACTATGACCCTCAGTTCTGATGCCACGAATCACTTAAGTTCGACCACAGGCAGTGGCCAGCGATCGCCTGAACCTCGACCTGACCGCACAACTACAAATGGCCAGGAGTCAAAATTGCCCCCCTCCCCTCACATCTCCCAGGAGCAAATGATGACGGCTGTAGAAACCCTGCTCCTAGGGGTTGGAGAAGATCCTAATCGTGAAGGATTGCTGAAGACGCCCAAGCGGGTTGCCGAGGCCCTGAAATTTTTGACCAGCGGATACAATCAATCCCTCAAAGAGTTGGTTAACGGAGCAATCTTTGATGAGGGGCACGATGAAATGGTTTTGGTGCGGGATATTAGCACCTTTAGCCTTTGCGAACACCACATGCTGCCTTTTATTGGTAAAGCCCATGTCGCTTATATTCCCAATCAAAAGGTGATTGGCTTAAGCAAGCTGGCCCGAATTGTTGAGATGTATTCCCAGCGATTGCAGGTCCAAGAGCGACTCACCCGGCAAATTGCCGAAGCGGTTCAAACGATTCTTGATCCTAAAGGCGTAGCAGTGGTGATAGAAGCAAGTCACATGTGCATGGTGATGCGGGGTGTGCAGAAGCCCGGTTCCTGGACAGTTACCAGCTCAATGGTTGGGGTTTTTCAGGAAGACCAAAAAACCCGAGAAGAATTTCTCAATTTAATTCGACATCAACCAGCCTTTATCTAAGCTGCCACCTCAGTTAAATTCTCTAGATCAAGCGCTGCTAGATCTTGAGGGGGTGAACCCTCCTGAACCAGAGAGGGCGGGTTGTGGCCCTGAAACAAATTGCCAACCATGGCTAACAGAGCATTCACCTTACGAGTTCGCCATTCCTCTACTGTTGCAGCTACCGCAGAATGGGAGAGCCTTCGGTGCAAAGCCTCATAGAGGTAAGCAGCATGTCCTGTTTCATCCTTGGCAATACTCAGCATTCCCTTTCTGAGATTGGCGCTATGGAGCTCATCCAGGGGCAGGGCCTTTGCCATTCGCGCAAAGTCTTTACTAGCATCTAACTCTAGAATGTAGGTGCTGGCCATAAACACAAGCCAGTCAATTTGCTCAGGGCGCAGGCTGTCCTGAGAGTAGCCGTCGAAATAAGCCTCAAAAAAAGGACTTCTCTGACGGGTTTCTGGGCGGGCCTCTGGTTTGTCCTTTGGATTGGTTTGGGCGACTTGCTTGAAGTCAATCACTTGCTTATTCAGCTGCTTGAGAGCATGGGCAAAGATTTGACCATGACGGTGTTCATCGGCAGCATGGGTAGCCAATTTGTTTGATAACCAGGTGTCCCCTTCGGCAGCAGCTCTCTGGCTTAGGGCACTGAGCATTGGAACTGAACCCGATTCAGCCAATTGTAGCCCCGCAAGGGTGTTTGGTCGGGTTTGAGGGTCGCGCAGGTTAAGGGCCATGATGTAGGCTCCAGCGCCAGATCCTAGAAGGTGTAAAGCTTGCGTTAAAAAGTTCATTGTGCAGTTGTTTTGAAGAGTGGGGAGAGGGTTGCGTTTGGTAATAAGGACTACTGATGATTCTAATCATTACGCTGAAGAGATTTCTTCCCGAGTTCTTCACTTTATGGTTTTATCCTTGTGCCGGACCAATCAGTCTTCGACATCAGGATTTCTCTAAGTAGGTCTTTTCGCTGATTTGTCGATTTACATTCATGTGAGGACTATATGACTGCTAAGTCTATTAAACCGAGCTTAATCGCCCTGAGTGTTCTCTCAGCTATCGCTCTAGCACCTTTTTCTTTAGGGATTAGCCGCAGCGATGCCCAGTTGCTGCCCCCTGCCCCCCCGGTTGAACCAGCACCTGCTGAGCCTGTAGATCCAGGTTTAGAGCCAGCCCCTGCACCGGAAATGGAACAAACCATTGAAGATGAAAGTGTTGGTCCGAATCAGGCTCCTGAGCCTCAGATGCCAACCTCTGAAGAAGGAGTAGAAGAGGTTGAGCCCGAAGCTGATGCTGAAGAGGCTGATGCTGAAACTGCGGCGGAAATTGAGCTTTCACCAGAAGCCAAGGAAATCCTATGTGAGGAGTTTCCCTTAAACTCCCGCTGTCCTAATGGAATACCTTTAGATGCCCCTCCTGGAACTGGAGCTTCATCCGATACAACGACTCCAGTAGAAACAGAGCCCCCTGCAGATGGAATGGAGATGGAAACCGTTCCTCCTGAGGCTGCGCCCCCTGCAGATGGAATGGAGACCGTTCCCCCTGCTGATGGAGTAGAAACCCTACCTCCTGCAGATGGAACGGAAACGATTCCACCTACGGATGAAACAATGCCTCCTGAAACAGTTCCCCCTGCTGATGGAGTAGAAACAGTGCCTCCTGCAGATGGAATGGAAACCGTTCCTCCTGAAGCTGCGCCACCTGCAGATGAAATGGAGACCGTTCCCCCTGCTGATGGAGTAGAAACCCTACCTCCTGCAGATGGAACGGAAACGATTCCACCTACGGATGAAACAATGCCTCCTGAAACAGTTCCTCCTGCTGATGGAGTAGAAACAGTACCTCCTACGGATGGAACGGAAACAGTGCCTCCTGCGGATGGAATGGAGACTGTTCCTCCTGAAGCTGCGCCACCTGAAGGTCTATAAACTAGATAAGGTATCCTCCAGCAAGCTTCTTGATTTCTAAGAGTAGAAGTTTTGCTGGGGGCGCTTCTCTAGCAGACTACAGATCTTAATTGTTTGATGATCCTTCCTATCCCGCTTTTATGTAATGGGAAACAGGGAGGATCTTATTTTTTTTGCCCCTGCTGAAGATTTCTAAACAGTTGCTCCACTAAGCGCAGGTCCTTATCACCAGGGCATCGTTCAACGCCGCTGGAGAGATCAATGCCACTGGGTTGCAGATACCGAAGTGCTGTCAATACATTGTCTGGAGTCAGGCCCCCGGCCAGTAGCCAAGCACAGTCTGGTTCAAAACTGCCCAGCACATCCCAATCCAAGGTTTTTCCAGTTCCCCCTAGAAGGCCGGGATGAGAAGCATTTGTGTAGGCATCTAGAAGAATCACATCAACTGCATCTTGGTATAGAAGGACTTGGGCTAAATCTGCAGGAGTCTTAATTCGTAAAGCTTTGATTAGCTCAATCTGGGGAAGCGCAAGCTGCACCTGGCGGCAAAATTCGGGGGTTTCAGAGCCATGAAGCTGAATGCCAGTCAAGCCTGCTGCTAAGGTCTGGGTAATTTGCTCTAGGCTGGGATTGGCAAAGACCCCAATCCGTCCTACTTGCTGACCCGTTTCAGGATCGATGGGTAACTCTGAGACAATCGCTTGAATTTGAGCTGGGCTGACAAATCGTGGCGACTGGTGGACACAGACAAACCCCAGACTGTCCGCTCCCAGGCGGGCGATCGCTGCTCCCTGATCTGGCTGGGTAATTCCGCAGATTTTGACTCGAAGCTTCACACTATTAATCGTCAAGACTTTGTATTAAAAATTTAAGGCAATGTTAACTCTTAAAACAAATTGGAATTTGTACCAGTCAACTTTTTATAATCCTGAGTAATTGTACTGGTTTGAGCCAGTCTAACAAGTCGTTTAGCAACCTGGGAGAGGAAAACTTGTCTGATATTAGTCCCTTTGCCGCTACTTCTTACTCCGGAGGCTGGTCCTGGAGTATTGCCATCGTGATGCTAGTTTGTAACCTGCTGGCGATCTTCATTGGCCGCTACGCAATTCAGAATCGAGGAAAAGGCCCTGGCTTACCCGTTTCTATGCCAGCACTCTTTGAGGGATTTGGCCTACCAGAGCTGCTTGCTACAGGTAGCTTTGGTCACATCATTGGCACAGGCGTGATCATGGGTCTAAGATCCTCAGGAGTCCTTTAGACCTTACCTTAGAGCTACCTGGGCAATGCCTTCTGAATTTCTAAGGCTTTACCCTCATGCGTCTGGGATTGCTTCTAAAATCTGTTGAGAGAGAAAAGGTAAAAGCTCCTCCTGCTTGCTGGTTGTTTTACCCTCTGTAAACACAATCAGTAAGTAGGGCGGTTTTTGAGGCAATTCAATATAGGCAACATCATGACGAACCGTACTGGTTAACCCTGCCTTTGACCAAATTTGGGCGTCTAGGGGTAAACCGCCCCCCAGAAAGCCGGTGACTTGGTTTTCAGGGTCGGCAGCCAGCTCAACCGGATCAAGACTTCGCTTCATCAAGCTCATCATGGCTTGCGATCGCTGGGATGAAACAGCCACCCCCCCAACAATGCTGTGTACCAGCCGGGCAGTGGCCTCTGTGGTTAGCATATTGCGGTTGTTCAACATTTCCCCCAAGAAAATTCTTTCTCGACCATAGGGGCCATCACACCAGGTTTTTTGATTTACATTAATTGTCTCTAGCTCTGGCCAGTGAAGCGACTGAAAATAGCGATTGACTAAATTACGCTGATACGCCCAGGTTTCAAAAGGGCCTGGCGGCAGTTCTGGACCGCTGGTCGTCCCCGTTAAAATATCTATGACTAATCCTGTGGCATCGTTGCTAGAGTCCACAATCATATCTTTTACCGATCGCTCTAACTCCGGGGAGGGCTGGATCATCCCGGTTTGCAGCCACTCGTGCACAGCGACCAAATAAAATATCTTAATCACACTGGCAGGATAAATTCGCTCCACTCCTCGGTAGCTAAAGCCGCGGACTGGATACTGCCAAAATTCCTCAGGGCTTAAGGCTCCGCCTGTGTTGACCGGTACAGGCGGATCGTAAACCACCCAGGTTAGAGCAATCTGATTTCGGGCCAACCAGTCAAACTTTTTCCAAGCCGCTGTTAAGATTTGCTGGCCCAGACTTGCAAGTTGCGGATCAAAATCAAAGAATGACATCTTCAGGAGCTGTACTTAGTTCAACGTCGCCAGAGTTCTACTTTAGAGGAATTTATCTGCATCTGTCTGGAGGAGGGAGGTGATTTCAAACCTGGGGAGGGTTAAAGCCTAAGGAGCATTTTGCTAACTTTCGTAAAGAATTATGAGTAACCCCCTAATGACTTCTACTGAAGACCCGACCCTCAATCAACACGTTCAAGCGTGGCAAAACCTGAACGTCGATGAGCAGCTAGCATTGTTTTACTTTATTTATAAGGAAATGGGAGGTTCGATCACCCCCGCAGCCCCTGGAGCCGGGACAGTTTCTGAAGATGTTGCCCAAGGGGTCTTTGATCAAGTTAAAGAGATGTCCCAGGAAGACCAGTTGCAGCTACAGCGAGATCTAATCGGTGGCAAAGACACTCTTGTCTCCCGGGAGTATGGCTCAATGAGTGATACGACGAAGCTGCTGTTCTGGTATCAGTTAGCCCAAGGGATGGATCAAGGCACAATTGTCCCGATGCCATCGGACTACAGCCTTTCTTCTGAAGCTGAAGATCTGCTCAACAAGGTCAAAGGGCTTGAATATAACCAGCAAATTACCCTCTTCCGAGATTATATTTCTCCGATGGGAGCTGAGCCCAAAGCGGGTGCAGAGGTCTAGAGAACAACAATTATTTGTAAGCTAATATTTAGCGCCAGGGCTAACATCAGATTTTCTGATTGCCGCTGGCGCTTTTTTATCGGCTGTGATTGAATTGAGTTCCCACAAACTTAGCTGAAAGAATATCAGTGTGGCTGATACCCCAGGGCGATTCAAACCTCTAAAATGCTTCTGAAATCGGTATCAGCACCGGCGCTTATAAGCCATAGAGCAGCACAATCAGCAGCGGCGTCACCAGGGTCATTAACAAACTTAAAGGGGCGCCGACGCGAGTGAAGTCTAAAAACTTATATCCTCCCGGACCGTAGACCATCGTGTTGGTTTGATAGCCAATCGGGGTCATAAAGCTGTTAGAAGCCGCAAAGGTAACGGCAAACATAAACGCAAACGGATTGAGATCAAGCGTCTTTGCCACCTCAACCGCAATTGGCAACAGCAACACGACTGAAGCGTTGTTAGACAAAATCTCGGTAATTAAGACTGTAACAATGAAAAAGAAGGTCAAAATCCAGTAGCCGGAGAAGTTACCTCCCAGGGCCACCAGATTCTCTGCCAGCCATTGAGTGGCTCCCGACTTCTCCATTGCCACCCCAAGGGGAATCAGCCCTGCCAGCAAAAAAATAATATCCCAGCGGACAGCCCCATAAAGCTCCCCAGGTTTTAAGCACCCGGTCAAAACCATTAACACCACGCCCAACAGGGCACTGACCAAAATGGGTATCCAGTCAAAGGCAGCAGTAATCACAACGCCTAGACCAATGGCAAGGGCGATCGCAGCTTTGTCCCGCCGCAGGGTTTCCACATCTCGCTGATCCATTACCAGCAAGTCGCGACTCGTCTGCAAGCCCAAGAAACTCTCCTTGGGTCCCTGAACCAGTAAGAGATCGCCAAATCGCAGCGGCACTTTGCCCAAGCGATCTCGCACCAGCTCCTGTCCCCGGCGAATGGCTAGCACCGTGGCATTGTAGCGCTGTCGAAACCGCAACTCTTTGAGGGTCGAGCCAGTCAAATTAGAGTTAGACAGAATTAGAACTTCGGCAACCCCTTCTATGCCAGAGCTAAGATTCTCCTCTAAGGTTTGTTGACCAAACTGGACATCGGGGAGAATATCAAGTCCTCGTTCATCTTTAATTTTGAGTAAATCTTCTCGACTAGCCCGCAACAGCAGAATATCTCCTGCTGTTAAAACCTTATCGGCCACCGGCTGGGGAAAGTGATTGCCGTTGTGAATCAGCTCCAGCACGTCAATATCAAACTTACGCTGGAGGGCACTGGTACGCACGGTTTGCCCGACCAAGCTTGAGCCAGGGGTAATCACAACCTCACTGACGTAGTCTTTGAGGCCATAGGCTCGACCCACCCCATCGCTGTCAGGTTCTTTGCGATCAATCAGCAGCCGGGGGGCAATCAATGCTAAGTAAACCAGTCCAATGGCAAAGGTAATCAGCCCTAACTTAGTAAATTGAAACAAGCTGAAAGCGCCGTAACCCAGCTTCTCAGACAAGCCGCTGGCCAGAATATTGGTAGACGTGCCAATGACTGTGATCATCCCTCCCATAATTGCCACATAGGATAGCGGGATGAGCAGCTTAGAAACTGAGATCCCCTGCTTGCGGCACCAGTCTTCTACAATCGGCAAAAAGACTGCCAGGACAGCCGTGTTGTTAAGAAAGGCACTGATCGGACCCACAATCACGCCCATGGCAAAAATCTGTTGAGTCGGCTGCTTCCCCCCCCACTTCAGTAACAAATCGCTGACAACTTGAACTGCCCCGGTGCGGGCAATGCCAGCACTGAGGATAAACATCGCCATCACAGTAATCGTTGCTGAGTTGCCAAACCCAGAAATGCCCTCCTCTGGGGTCACGATTCCCAGCAGCATCAACAGAACGGTAACCAGGATTGCTGTGATATCTACGGGTAGCCACTCCCCGATAAATAGAACCAGGGCTAGAACCACAATACTAAGGGTTAGCAGAATCGACATAGGAGTTCAGTGAGTCTAATTCCGGGATATGTATAGAACCAAGCATTGTTCCATATTGGAAATTAATCCTACAGGCAATGGACATCGAAAGCAATACATTTACAGTACACTTCTAATACATGTCAGAATAGATTAACTTCCTACTTCAGGATTCCCGATGGCAAGGCGAACACAGCACCCGGCAGAACCTAATTTGAACAAAATTCTGGGAAACTACCTTTTCAGGGAGCTGGAAGTTGCTTGGCTAAAAACCCACCTGAACTTTGAAAATCTCAAGGAAGTTACTTTATACGCTAGCCAGCCGATCTATACCGCCTTTCGTCGCGGAGAATCATTGGATGTTTTGTATGTGATCACCAGTGGCGGTCCGGTAATTGTCCGCAGTACGCCTCTAGATCGCATTATTGGCGTCAGCTATCCTGGCACTTGCTTTGGGATGCGGAGCCTAGCCTTTAGTCACGGCTTAGTTTCCCGGACGTTTCCCAGTCTGGTCGAAGCTTATAAAACTACCAGCATTCTCAAGCTTCCCCTAGCAGCAGTGCAGGCAATGTACCAGGAGAGTAAGGTATTTCGCCACCGCTACGATTTGCTATTTGAACTTCAGGAAAAGTTTCAGTATCACCTGCTCAACTGCAGTACCTATCCCCCCCAGGCCGTGGCAGCGCTCCTACGGGCCTTGATCTACCAAGAACGAGAACTGGGAAATCAACCCAATCCCCAAGGGATTTATGCGTTTGATCTGCCAGTTGATATCATTGCCCACGCCAGTCAACTCAACCAGCGCACCGTTGAGCAGGTCCTCAAAGGCATGCATAAAGTTGGCTTGCTGGCCCCCCCCCAAGCAAATGAGGCTGCGGGGGACATTGTCAGCGTTTTAGACCCGGAGGCTATGAAGGAAACCTACAGCGCCACTCGGGGCAAAGTTGATTGGTGGCCACTACGGGACAAATCCTAGAGTTACTAGAGTTAGTAGTGGCTGCCCGTTTTACGTTGATGCACGGCCGTCAGACTATCAGCATCCAGGACCTCGCCGTTTTCAACCACGGCATAGACCAACCAGTGATCGCCACATTCCATCCGATTCTCAACTCGACATTCTAGGTGGGCTAGCGCATCTGTTAGCAGGGGGCAGCCATTCTCAGCGGTTTTGGTCTCGACCCCCGCAAAGCGATCTTCCCCTGGGCCAAAGGGCTTCAGAAAGTGCTTCATTAGCCCCAGATGTTTGCCTTCGGCCAAAACGTTTATGACAAACTGCCCATCTCGATGCAGCAAGGATTCAATCGCTCGATCTTTAGCCACAGCAACGGTTAAGCCTGGGGGATTAAAGGTTGCCTGAGAGACCCAGGAAGCCAGCATCGCGCTTGCCACTTCTCCCTGTTTAGCTGTCATCACACACAGAGATCCTAAAAGGCGACCAACGGCCTGTTCCGTGCGATCGGTTTGGGATTCACTGCTGGCAGGCTGTCGAGCCTGGCGGATTTTTTTAGCTTTCTTCACCGCTTGGGCAAAGTCAGTCCCGGCTTCCTCGCAGGACTTGAGGGTTAGATCCGTTGGCTTAAATTTAACTCGAATTGGCTCAAAGCCAAATTTGTAGCCCGCATCGCGGAGTTTGCCTTCGAGCAGATCAATTGCTTCCCCGCTCCAGCCAAAGGAACCAAACACCCCTGCTAACTTGCTCTTTGTCGCACTCGAAAGAATAATACCCAAAGCAGTTTGAATCGGGGTGGGGGCGTGTCCGCCTAGGGTGGGTGAGCCGATCACAAACCCTTCAGCTTTCTCCACCACTGCTTGAATCTCATCGACATCGGCCACCTCACAATTAATGGATTCAACCCCGACCCCGGCTTTGGTAATTCCGCGAGCGATCGCTTGGCCCAAGGTGGCTGTGTTGCCATAGGCAGAGGCGTACAAGAGCGCCACCATGCTTTGTTGATTTTTTTGGGCCTGACTCCAGCCTTCGTAGTTCTGGGTTAGGTCAATCAAGCCGTAGCGCACAATCGGTCCGTGGCCGGGGGCATACAGGCGAAGTGGCAAGTTGGTAATTTTCTCCAGGGCGATCGCTACTTGGCGAGCATTAGGCGCCATCAAGCAATCGTAGTAGTAGCGCCGATCCTCGGCTAGCGCCTGCCAACCTTCGTCAAAAACCTGATCGCTACAAACATGGGCCCCAAAATACTTGTCGGTGAATAGAATTTCTGTCTGCGGATCAAAGGTGCAGAGGCTATCTGGCCAGCGGGGATTAGGCGTAGGCACAAATTGCAGATGATGACCTTTGCCTAAATCTAGGGTTGCTTCTCCCCGCATTACCTGGATATTTAACTCCTGCTCTGGCAATGCCTCCCGCAGGGCGATCGCCCCTGGATTAGAGCAAACAAACGTAATCTGCGGCGCGAGTTCCCTTAAGGCTTTGAGGGTGACTGCCCGGTTGGGATTCACGTGACCAAGGATCAGATAATCTAGGCGTTCCAGCTTCAAGCGCTTTTGCAGCTCCTGAAGATAGATCTCCGTAAAAGTCTCTCCCGGGGGATCAATCAGGGCCACAGCATCCCCGTGAATTAAATAGGAATTTGCTGTTGTCCCCCGCTGGAGGGCATACTCAACCTCAAACTTGAGCCGGGTCCAACTGCGCGATCTCAAAACAGTTGTATCCGTGGCGATCGGCAAGGCTTGAACGTCTCTAGGCTGATTAGAAGTCATAGGGATTTGAGTGAGCAACGTAGACCTGCTCGACCAGGCCCATACTCAAACTCTATCTTGATTTAATCAAACTCTGCGTATTGGGGCGGGCTGGCGCCGACCCGATTCGTAATTTTGGGATATTTCCCCTTCGGTGCGGGAGCCACACTCTCAACCACATCAATTTGATGCCACCAGTCATCACCAAAGTCGAACCAATAGCCAAAGGATTCATTCTGTTTCGATTCCCCATAGCCATAAACTCCAGCAGAGCAGCTGATCATGCCGTTACCTTTTCGGTCTATGGCCGTTAGTAGTAAGTTCCCATCTTGCGGTGATGAACTGCAGTCACTGCGGCAGATTTAGATACTCGACCTGAAGTCACCTGAGAGTAAACCAACCAGTGGTCGCTGCACTCCATGCGACTGACAACTTCGCACTCTAGATAGGCCAAAGCATCAGTCAAGATTGGGGAGCCGTTTTCGGCAGGTTGAGTTTTAACCCCAGCAAAGCGATCAGCCCCCGGCGGGAAACGCTTCAAAAAGTGCTTCATGAGTCCTAAATGATTGCCTTCTTCCAGGACATTTAAGACAAAGCGATCGCCCACCTGCATTAAAGATTCAATTGCTCGGTCTTTGGCAACGGCAATCGTCAAGCCCAGGGGTTCAAAACTAGCCTGGGAAACCCAGGAGGCCAGCATGGCACTGGTGACTTCTCCTTTTTGGGCGGTGATAATATAGAGTCCGCCAGAAATCCGGCCCAAGGCTTTTTCGAGATCTGCATCCAGGGATTTTTGTTTTTTAATCTTGCGATCGCGGGTCAGGAACTGTCCCAGGTCAACCCCAGCCTCTTCACAGAGCTGGTAGGTGGCTTCAGTCGGGTTGTCTTTAATCCGAATCGGCTCAAACGCCACTGTTAAACCTAGATCTCGAAACTGATTTAAGAGCGGATCAATTGGTTCATCATTGCCCCCGTAGGACTCAAACAGGCCAATGGTTTGCTTGGAATTGGCCGCTGCTAAGATCGTATTCACTGCTGCCTGGGCTGTCTTGGCCCCCGGACCAGCAGCCGGGGGCGCACTGATCACAATTGCATTCATGCGACTGACAAACTCCTGAACCTCCTGAGGGTCAGCAGATTTAAGGTCCATCATTTCAATCGCCACCTCGGTTTTGGCAATCCCCCTGGCAATCGCCTGGGAAAGGCGATCGCTGTAGCCATAATCCGAGATATAGAAAACAGCGGCAGTGGTTTCTGATTTGGCCTTGGCTTGACTCCAGCGTTGATAGCGATCGGTTAACTCCTGGACGTGGTGACGCAACAGGGGACCGTGACCGGTGGCAATCATCTCAATCTCTGGCAGCTTCTGCATTCGTTTCAGGGCCGAGATCACCGAGCGGGCATTGGGGGCCATCAAGCAGTCGTAGTAAAACCGATAATCCTCCTCAATCGCAGCTAAGTCCTCGTCAAAGGTCAGATCGCTACAGTAATGCATCCCAAAGGCATCACAGGTAAACAAAACCTGGGTTTTAGAATCGTAGGCAAAGCTGGTATCTGGCCAGTGGAGGTTAGGGGCAATCACAAATTCCAGCTCATGGCCGTTGCCCAGATCCAGGCGATCGCCATTTTTAACCACCTGCTGCTCAAAGGGTTGATTGACCAGATCCTCTAGAAACTGAATCGCCACCTTTGACCCCACCACTGTTACCTGGGGAGCCAGGGTAAGAATATCTTTGACCAACCCACTGTGGTCCGGCTCAGTGTGGGTAATGATCAAGTAGTCAATTTCAGCCGGGTCAATTTCATGCTGGAGGGCCTCCATGTAGAGCTGGCGAAACTTCTCATGGGAGGTATCCACCAGGGCGGTTTTGGCGCCCCGAATAATGAAGGAGTTGTAGGTTGTACCGTTACGGAGGCCAAACTCAATATCAAAGCGATCGCGGTCCCAGTCAAGGGA
>JBGTDP010000399.1:0-2570 GCA_041748255.1 Thermosynechococcaceae cyanobacterium
TTATCTTTTTCGGTTTCTATCAGGAGCTGCTGACCCTCAACCTGCAATTGCCTCTAAGCGACAACATGAGCAGTCTTTTAACCGTGAATTTACCGTCTTGACTAGCTTTCCAGCTTCTTAGTTTTGTCAGTCAAGCAGGAACTTGCCGTTTGACTTCAGAACAAACCTACGTTCTCAGATTGCTCTTTGAGTCGTTCTACTTGATTTTGAAGTTCAATTTGTTCTCTACGGGCAGCTTGTTCTTGTAGTTCCCGTTGCCTTTGGGCTTCTTGTGTCTGCTTTCCCTGATATACAGTGATCGCTGTGACAGAAGCAGCAATTACAAGTAGTAGTGCCAGAACCGATGTTCTTGCCTTTGAATTAATGATTGATTCCATTTTTCTGTACTTTTCCCTCACAATCTTGTCCAAATGGTAGCAGCATTTTGTCTGCAAGATGGGACGGGGGTTGAATTGATTTAATTGACGTTGTGGTGATTAATTGTCTATCTAAACTTATAAAAGTTGATTTGAAGCGCTACTATGGCGTCAACTATCCATACCTTATCTTAAAAATTTGCAGTTATAGGTGAGCTACTGCCAAAGCTGCGGCTCACCATAGCTTGATGATCTGCAGCCATGACGAAAATACTTCAAATTGGTGAGAAAGTTCTTCACACCGACGAGCTTCTAGCTTTGCTTAATCGCTATCAGTTAACCCCTCAACTGGTGCGAAATTTAATTGTTGATCAGGAAATCTTTCAATTGTCTTGCACTGAAGCTGAGCGTGCTGCTGCCCTTGAAGCCTTTTGTCAGCAGCAGCAACTGTCAACGCCCGAAGCCCAGCAAACCTGGCTAGATCAACAAGGTCTGACCCCAGCAGACTTGGAGCAACTAGCGCTTCGTCCCCTGTTGATAGAAAAATTTAAGCTTGCCACTTGGGGTTCTAAAGTCGAGTCTTATTTTATTGCCCACAAGTCCAGCTACGACCGAGTAATTTACTCGTTGTTGCGGACTAAGGATCTCGGGGTGGCGCAGGAGGCTTACTTTCGCATCCAAGAAGCGGAGCAGTCGTTTAGTGATTTGGCCCAGGAGCACTCTCAAGGTCCAGAGGCAAACACTGGCGGCGTTGTCGGCCCGATGTCTTTGAAGGTTCCCCACCCGGCGATCGCCCGGATTCTCTCTATCAGTCAACCGGGTCAGTTGTGGCCGCCCACTCGCGTAGAAGAGTGGTTTTTAGTCGTGCGCTTAGAAAAGTTTTTTCCGGCCCAGTTAGACGAGTCCCTGCGCCGTCGCATCCTCAATGAGCTGTTTGAAGACTGGCTTGCCGGGCAGGTTCAGCAGGTGGGTCCACTGCGGCAACTTTCCCTGCGTGTGGCCTCTTAAAGGCTCAAGCTGGCCCAATATTCTTACACACCAATCTTAAATATGACCCAAACTGTTTCTCAGCCAAAGGCGCACGAGTTTCTAGCTCTCACTAGCCCTTTTGACCAACTGCGGCCCGAAGTTTTAGCCAAACTTGCATCCCGGTGCCAGATAATCCGCTATCGCATTGGGCAATTAATCCTGATCCGGGAAAAGATGCCAGCTCAGGTAGTGATTATCTGCCAAGGACAAGCCAGAATGCTTGGCTATGACCAGCGCTCCCATGTATCAATGAGTTTGCAGGTGGTAGGCCCAGGTGAAATTCTCGGTTGGATGGGGCTGGTGCGGGGTGTCCCTTGTGAAACCGCGATCGCTTCGACCGAGGTAACTGGCATTGTGCTGCCAGCGGAGGATTTTTTAGGGTGCCTGGGGGCAGAACCATCCCTTAGGGATGCCTTTCAAACACGCTGTGGCCTCAGTGAAGTGTTTGAACTGATTAGCCTAGAGCTGCAGCGGCAGGCCGATGGAGCAGCGAATTTAAGAGACCTGGCGCTTCAGGTCTCGGAACAAGCCCAAGTCCTCACGCTACCCAAGGGTACGGCTGATTTAGCCAAGCTTGACCCCCGGCTTGTTTGGCTTGTGAGTGGGGGCACGATTGCCGATTATCCCGTGGGCAGCCGCTTACCTGTAAATGGCTCTGCTGGAACAATTCAAGTTGAGCGTCCTGGTGCAAGACTTTTGGGATACAGGGAACCCAAGCCTTTAGCGCTTCCCCCTTCAGTTGCCCTAAATAATTCCCCTGCTTCAGTTGAGGCTGAGATCCCTTATGCCCCAGATCATCCCCCCGATCCGCTAAGTGATCCCCTAGCTCCGCAGCCCAAATACCCTTTTGTCCGGGGTCGGGGTCCGATTGAGTCTCCTTTGGCCTGCTTTGCAATGCTGGCGAGATATGCAGGGGTCCGGTTTCGCCGGGATGTGATCCGCAAAATCCTGGACAATCAGCTCGAAAGCACCGGCCAGATTTCCCTGCAAGCCTGCGGGGCTGTAGCAGAAATGATCGGCCTCAGTGCCCAACTGGTAAAAGTTCCAGCAGCAGCAGTTCATCGTCTGCAAGCTCCGGCTTTGGTTGCCTGGCAAGATAGCTTTGCAATCCTCTACCAGATCAGCGATCGCGAGTTAGTCCTGGCGGTGCCAGAAATCGGAATTATCCGTCGCAAACCCCAGGAC
>JBGTDP010000400.1:0-8004 GCA_041748255.1 Thermosynechococcaceae cyanobacterium
TTATCTTTTTCGGTTTCTATCAGGAGCTGCTGACCCTCAACCTGCAATTGCCTCTAAGCGACAACATGAGCAGTCTTTTAACCGTGAATTTACCGTCTTGACTAGCTTTCCAGCTTCTTAGTTTTGTCAGTCAAGCAGGAAATGAATGTTGACAAAACAATCCCTACTGCTATTAAGGATTAGCTTCCCATAACCGGCGGCGGTCCAAACCCTTAAGCCGCTGGTGGGTATCTTGCAGTAAAGCCGGAATATCAAGATTCTCTGGACATCGAGGCAAACAATCTCCGCAGTCTGTGCAACGGTTGGCCTTGGTGCCGGGAAACCAATGACCGGCATTTTCAAACATGGCATAGCGATAGCGGCCAAAGGATTCCATGTCGTAGGCAACGGTTAAATTTCGCAGCCGTAAGACTTCTGGAATCTGGATTGCCTCCGGGCAAGGCAGGCAGGCGTAGCATTGGCTGCAACGGTCAGTTCCCAAGGCTACCTTTTGGTGCTGTTCAAGTTGTTCTAAGATTGCTTTTTCTAAGGGGGTTAAAGCCTCTGTTTGCTCGGCAACTGCCAGGGGCAAATCCAGTTCAACTGGATTTGCCGCACCCAGGCTAAGGGTACTAATGCGTCGATCGCTGAGCAGGAACCGGTAGTTGAGGTGCAGGGGCAAGAATGGGTCACAGAGTGTTGTCAGAGTTTCAGAAGGGGTATAGAGCTGCCCACCCTTATCTGCTGGGGAAATAATGAACACCCCTAAGTCTTTTTGAGCCGCCAGGGCCAGAACAGGGGCGTTGCGTTGATAAAGCAGCGTGTAGTGAAGATTTACAAACTCAAATAAATCCGTGGCGATCGCCGCTTGAATCAGATCTAAAGCCCCATGGGTAGAAAAGCCCAGATGACGAACTTTTCCATCGGCAATTGCTTGATGGACGGCCTGCATACAGCCTTGTTCAGCTTCAACCCAAGCCAGATGCTCCCAGGTGTTTAAGCCATGGATGGCTAGACAATCCAGATAATCTACCCCTAGGCGCTCTAGGGAGTCATCTATCGCCCGCGCCATCTCCTCCCGATCTGGGGTGGGAATGATCTTTGTGGTCAGATGAACCTGATCTTGGGGAGCCAGCAGACCCGATAGGGCCAGTCCTAGATTGCGCTCACTTTGCCCGTAAGCCTGGGCAGTTTCAAAGTGATTAATCCCCCGTTCCCAGGCTTGCTGAACTGTCTGCTCAGCCCCAGTGGCCGAGGTCAGGCGCATGGTTCCCAAAGAAAAGACAGACAGGTTTAGGTTGGTTTTGCCAAAGCGGCGGTAGTGCATCTATTCCGCGGAGGCTTCGTCGGGATCTGGATCGCTGATCTGGGTAAAGTCTTCAGGGCGAATATTGGCAACAAAATCTCGAAAAGCCTGCCGTTCCGCTTCATCGGCATCTTGGTCCACCGGAATTGAGGCATCAGCGACAACTTCCTCCATCACCCAAATTGGACAGTTGGTTCGCAGGGCCAGGGCGATCGCATCGCTGGGTCGGGCATCAATTTCTTTTTTTATTTCTCCCTGTTGGACAGTCAGAACTGCGAAGAAGGTGTTGTCCTGCAGGGAGTGGATCACAATCCGCTCTAAGTTTACGTCCCAAGCCTCTAGAAAATTGACCAGTAGATCATGGGTCATCGGCCGGGGCGATCGCTGATTTTCTAAGGCACTCATGATCGCCTTGGCCTCTGACTGACCAATCCAAATCGGCAAAGCCCGTCGCTCAGTGTGATCTTTGAGAAGCACGATAGGAATTCGATTTGCGGCATCAACAGCGATGCCAACAACCTTCATCTCAATCATCCGCTTGACCTCTAAAACGGCTAGAGAGATACCAGTGAAATGGATTTACCAAAGCCCTGCATCCATTTTGCTCATTACAACAATCCTAAAACGGTTAGAGAGGATTTACAGTAGATTTATGGCTGATTGGTTTTCTTAGTTTAATCGTATCGATCGCTACTGGGGTTTGACAACGCGGAATTTACCGAGATATTCAAAGTGTTTACCGGGCTAGTTCAGGCAGTCGGGCGGCTGCAGTGGGTCAGTGACTATCAGGTGCAAATTCACTGTCCAGGGGCGACTTTAGCCCAGATCGCTGTTGGCGATAGTATCGCCGTAGATGGGGTTTGCCTCACCGTCGAGAAAATTTTACCCCAGGGCTTTATTGCTTCGGCTTCTCCAGAAACTCTTCGGCGAACTACCCTCGGCAACCAGGCAACCCTGGGAGCCAAGGTGAATCTAGAAGCCTCGTTGCGGGTTGGAGACAAACTGGGAGGCCATTTTGTCACCGGCCATGTGGATGGAACTGGCTGCTTGCAATCCCGGCTAGAAACAGCATCTTCCTGGGAAATGAGTTTCACCGCCACTGCCCCTGTGAGCCGCTACGTCGTTTCTAAAGGCAGCATTGCAGTCAATGGCATTAGCCTGACAGTGGCCGATTGTGACCCCGAAGGCACCTGGTTTAAAGCTGCTGTCATCCCCCATAGTTTTGCTACCACCAATTTGCAGGATTTGCAGCCTGGTAGCTGCGTCAACTTAGAGGGGGACTTGCTAGGGAAATATGCGGAGAAAATTCTGCGATTGGGAAATCCGCCTCCCCCCAGCCATAACCTGCCGGAGAGTCAGCCGGATGCCGGGATAACCCCTGGTTTTTTAGCAGAACATGGCTTTCTTTGAGCCCGCCAGGAATTCAGCCTGGATAATTTCTGCTTAGCTGAAACTAGCCTCTTGCCCTCTCTTAACCTCAACGGCAGCAGGACTTTAAAGGCTGACAAAATCTGCACAGACCTAGCTGGGCCGATCAATCCTTCCCAGGGATTGCTTATGATTGATTAAGGAAATTCCAGCGCCAGCCCCATGAGTTACTCAGAGTACTGATCGCCATGACTCAGATCCTTGACTCCTTGCCCTCTGATCAGGATGCAGAAGCCATCTTGTGCTGCTACGTCAATTCGACTCGCAAGGCTCAAATTGTTCGGATTAGCAATATCTCCCACTGGTGCTTGGAGCGGACAGTGTTCCCTGGGCAGCGGCTGTTGTTTGAAGCTGTACCGGAAGCCCAATTAGAAATTCATACCAGTAGCATGGTCTGTGCAGTACTGGCCGATACGATTCTCTGCGAGCGGCTGCAAGTTGAACCGATGGGCAGAAGATAAATTTAGCGCCTGACTTGAGTTTCAAAGCCAACGCATTAATTGCTTTAGTCAGATAGCTTAATTTGCCAGAAAGACCTCTATCCTCTCCGGTAAAATTTGACAAATAAGCTGAAGCTGCTCTCGGCTGTGGGATTGGGAGATCTGCTCAGCCCTTTGGGTGTCCATACCCGACTTAAGCAGTTGGAGTTTATAGAAGTGTCTTAAAGCTTCAGTTTCCATAACCTTGTATCCAATCTGATGATTTACTTTGTATGAGGGAGTTTGGGAAAGCATTCAACAATCAGATTAAACAGCGACATAATCTTGATCAAATTCGGTAGTCATTACAGCTAGATCGGCCTGCTGTAAAAGAGACCTTCAATTCTGCAAATAATCAGTTCCTGCCAAGGCAACTTGATTCCAAGGGCGGGGTGAAAATCAGCAGACCTAGAGCCAGACTTTTCAGCGGGCAGGATGATACTGTATCTGGGAATCTCCCAAAAATGCAAATTTAGCTTTCAAAGGGGGATATTTTTCCTGTACTCGCGCTTAAAGGGGTTTGGCCGGTTGCCAGGTGCCATGGAAGCCAAAGGGAATAATCTGCGGCAGTTCTAGAACACAGACTGGCCCATCGGTTAAGGCCAGGGCATCAAAGACCTGTAGAGTACTCAGGTCACGATGACCATCAAAGACAACCGTGAGAATCCAACCCCGGTTAGGATCAAGACCATCGGGCGCGTAGATTGGTTCCATCGGATAGCAACCTGTACCCAAGGTCGCGATCGCAGTCTCACCTTCTGGATCCACGCAGGCAAGACTGTCGAACATTTCCCCCACCGCTGCCTCTGACTTAGATTGCGCGGCTAAGTACAGATGGCGGGCTTGTTGACCACTTTCTAGGGGTGAGACAACCGGGAAATCACAGTCAAGGTCTAGTTGTTGCTGATTCTCTAAGACTTTGCCGGTTTTAGGATTAAAGCGAATTTGCCAAAGGGAACCCTTTGCCGGGGTATGGGGATGACCACTGGGCACTTGCCGCAGCCACTCGTTGGTTTGAAAATTATCATGACGAACCAGATTTGCCACCACAGCGCCATCCTTGTCGGTGTACCCATTGCCGATGTGCCACTGAAACCAGGGGTCAGTCCGAAAACGATTCACCTCCTCAAGGGTGTGGCGATCAACCACAATAATCTGAGTGCCCCGTTGGGGGTGCCACTCAAAAGACTCACTAAAACTTTTGAACCCTAAGAGGACCGGCAGCAGTTTTAGCTTCAAGGGGGGGACAAAAAAGACTAGATAGGGTCCGGCCAGGGCAAAGTCATGGACCAGGGAGAGGCTTTCTAAGGGAATCTTTGTTTGCTGCTGAACCTGGCCCTTTGGATCACAGCGATAGAGATGAATCTGGACTGTTTTGCCGTAGGTGATTCCAAAGTTATAGATCTCCCCGGTGTGTGGATCGCGCTTTGGGTGGGCAGAGAAAGGTTGCTGAGGATTTAACGCCCCTAACTCATCCAACCCCCAGGTTTCTAGACTCTCCAGGTCCAAAGCATGGGGATTGCCCCCTTCCCAGAGGGCTAAAAGCTTATCTGGTAAAGCTAGGACCGATGTATTGGCGACATTCTTGGGCGTGGCCCCCCACTGCTGCCAAAATGGGCCGGGGACTTTTTGCCCGTAGCCGG
The DNA here is from genome assembly GCA_041748255.1 of Thermosynechococcaceae cyanobacterium. Classification (GTDB taxonomy): domain Bacteria; phylum Cyanobacteriota; class Cyanobacteriia; order Thermosynechococcales; family Thermosynechococcaceae; genus JBGTDP01. The sequence goes on from JBGTDP010000400.1 coordinate 4,836, forward strand.
AATAGAGAAATCGCCCCGCCTGTTCTTCAGCCAGGAACCCTTTTGTTTTTACATACCGATACAGCCCAGTGGCCCCAGCATCGGTAAAATGAATGCCTAAAATCCCCCCGTCGCCATCAAACCAGTGGGCAACCCGTTCTCCTCCTCTTTCTAGCCGCCCAGGGCCATTTCGGTAGAGACTGCCCCGCAGTCCTGAGGGGATCTTTCCAGAAACCACTCGCAGGTCAGTGGGACCAAATTCTTGGGCGGGTTCAGCCACAGCTCTGGCCCACAAAGGCTTATCTTGAGCAAAGCGATCGCGGGGAGATGTTTTCTGAAGCGTGGTCATTGGATACCTCTACTCTGTCTCTATTATGGTTGAGCGGCAAGAGTCCTGTAGATTTGCCAGCGCATCCCAGCCAAGAAGGTTGGTTGGGATCTTTAAGGCTCTGGAAGCAGGATTAATTTGCTCAGGTTTCAGCGTTCTCAAGTATCTGCCACAGCGGGATGGGCTTGCGGGCGAGGGGTCAAGGCGGCAACAATCGCATCGGCAACGCGGGTGACGGGAATAATCTCCAGCCCCAGATCAGGAAAATTCTGACCCTTGGGCGTAATTGCCCGCTCAAAGCCAAGCTTGGCTGCTTCTTTTAACCGCAGTTCCATTTGAGAAACAGAGCGGACCTGACCGCCTAAGCCAACTTCCCCAATAATGACGGTCAGGGGATCGACCAAGCGATCGCGAAAGCTGGCGGCCACCGCCACCGCCACGCCCAAATCAGCAGCGGGTTCATTCACGACCAAGCCGCCAGTGGCAGCCACGTAGGCATCATGCTTTGACAGGGGAATCCCCAAGCGTTTTTCTAAAACGGCGAGAATTTGCAGCAGACGGTTGTATTCAATTCCGGTGGTGGAGCGGCGAGGAGAACTGTAGCTGGTGGTACTGACCAAAGCTTGCAGTTCGGCCACGATTGGGCGCGTGCCCTCGCAGGCCACAATTGTCGCTGTGCCGGGGGCCACCTCTTCGCGGTCCCCCAAAAACAGCACCGAGGGATTAGAAACCTCTGCCAGACCCTGATCGACCATTTCAAACACGCCAATCTCATGGGTGGCCCCAAACCGGTTCTTGACCGAACGCAGCAGTCGATGACTGGCAAAGCGATCGCCCTCAAAGTAGAGTACCGTATCCACAAGATGCTCCAAAACCTTGGGACCAGCGATCGCGCCTTCTTTGGTTACGTGCCCAACAATAAATAGGGTAATGTGATTGCGTTTTGCCACCCGCATCAGGGCTGAGGTACATTCGCGCACCTGGGCCACGGAACCAGGGGATGAAGTCAAAACCGGCAGGTAGAGGGCCTGAATGCTATCGATAATCGCCACCTGGGGCTGCAGGGATTCTAGCTCTGTGAGGATCAATTCCAGATCGGTTTCTGGTAGTAGGTAGAGATTGGGCTGCGTTGATTCTGGCGGCATTCCTAGCCGCTGAGCCCGCAGTTTTATCTGCTGAGCCGATTCCTCAGCACACACGTACAGGGTTCGTTGCTGCTGGGCAAGTTGATTGACCACCTGTAGCAATAGCGTGGACTTACCAATGCCCGGATCGCCGCCAACCAAAATTAAAGAGCCGGGGACAATCCCACCCCCTAAAACCCGATCTAACTCTGCATACCCAGAGGAAAACCGCAGCCGTCCCGTATCAGAGATTTGGGGAAATGTTAAGGCTGCCTGGGGTTGGGGCACACTCAGCTTATGAGGGTCTCGCCGCGATTTGTTGGCGACCCGAGCCCCATCAACAACAGCATTTGGGGGTGTAACCACCTCTTCTACGAGCGAGTTCCAGGACCCACAGGCGGGGCATTTGCCAAAGTATTGGGGAGACTCAGCCCCACATTCACTGCAAACGTATTGCGTGCGTAGCTTGACCATAGAGAATCAAAAATACTTAAGTTGCTTCAACCAGGCTCAGGACAGGGATTTCAGGTTTTTCACAATCAGCAAATGAGATGTTAACTTAAGGGTAAGTGCGAAAATTAACGATTCTATAGCTAAAAACAATAATATTGAGGATTTAGGGAGCCTAAGATAACTTGAATAACAGCAAAGAAAAAATTCTAGTCGTTGACGATGAAGCCAGCATTCGGCGGATTCTGGAAACTCGTCTCTCGATGATTGGCTACGACGTGGTCACTGCCGGGGATGGAGAAGAAGCCCTGGGCATCTTCCACCATGAGATTCCAGACTTGGTGGTTTTAGATGTGATGATGCCCAAATTAGACGGCTACGGCGTCTGCCAGGAGCTCCGCAAGGAGTCTGATGTGCCCATCATTATGCTAACAGCTTTAGGAGATGTGGCAGACCGGATCACCGGCCTGGAATTGGGGGCAGATGACTATGTGGTCAAGCCGTTTTCACCCAAGGAATTAGAGGCCCGAATTCGCTCGGTATTGCGCCGGGTTGAGAAAACCGGGGCTCCGGGAATCCCTAGCTCTGGGGTGATTCAGGTTGCTAGCATTCGCATCGACACCAACACGCGCCAGGTGTATAAGGGCGATGAACGGATTCGCCTGACGGGAATGGAGTTTAGCCTACTGGAATTGCTGGTCAGTCGTTCGGGAGAGGCTTTTTCTCGCTCCGAAATTTTGCAAGAGGTTTGGGGCTATACCCCTGAGCGCCATGTCGATACCCGAGTGGTCGATGTGCATATTTCCCGGCTGCGGGCCAAGCTAGAAGAAGACCCCAGCAATCCCGAGTTGATTCTTACGGCTCGCGGTACGGGCTATCTGTTCCAGCGAATCATTGAGCCGGGAGAAGTTGAACAGGCTTAGGCTAAGGGTAGTCTGACGACAAACCTCCTTCCCTTACCAGTGTGACTCTAAACCTGGCGCTTGCGGTAGTGGGCATAGGTGATTTAATCCTCGGGATATAAACTTGCAGATCACCAGTACAGGGAGGGATGTAATTCCCGATTATCTGCAAGATCCTGAAAAGGATTTGATCCTGCTTAGAAGACAGTGATGATGCAAAAACCTTCTGCAAAGGCTGCTCTCAACTCAGGGCAAACGCATACTCAAGCAGCAAGGATGCGTGAGAGATAATCATTGTCCCATCCAGCCTGGAGACGTTTAGCCTTTATGCCGCCCTTAGCAGAGGTATCATGACGCAAGAGGTTGAGAGCGACATGCCGGATAAG
>JBGTDP010000401.1:0-3409 GCA_041748255.1 Thermosynechococcaceae cyanobacterium
ACCCCGACCCCCAGGGGTTGATTTGCCCCCTGAGTAAAAATTTAAATCATGTCTAAGATTTCTCCAGAAAATAGCTTGCCAACCTTCACCGAGGTGCCACCAAAAGTCTTAGTGAGTCTGGCAACTGGCCCGCTTTTGCTAACCCTGGTGGGAAGTAGAACCCTGGAAAGGCTCTTATTAGAACTAGGCCAAACTAGTGAAGAGCTATTTCGCGGCGATCGCCTACCAATTTTGAGCTTTCCGCAGACCCCCAAACCTTAAATGGCAAGCCAAAGGGAACCTGGCCCTAAGATATTCAATTATTTTATAGCCTCAAATCGGGCTTCTGCTCACCTGAAGCCAAAAAATTGAACGTCCCCATATAAAATTGGGAGGTAAGCTTGCGGCGATGGATACGGAATTTATGAGTCCAACTCTCAACATGCTGGAAGACACCTCCGTCACGACCCAGAACGAGCGGCTTTTGCACCATCGACTCGGTGTGGTTGAAGAGCTGCTAGAGGTCGTATTGCAGCAAGAATGCGGTCAGGAGCTAGTGGCTCTGCTGCGGCAGTTACGTTCGATGTGCTCTCCTGAGGGTCAAGCCCCTAGAGTTCCTGAAGCAGAGGTACTTAAAGTTGTTGAAAAGCTGGACCTTAACGAAGCGATTCGGGCTGCCCGAGCCTTCGCTCTTTACTTTCAACTAATTAATATTGTTGAGCAGCACTACGAGCAGCAAGAAAGTATTTCCCGCACCCATCCTGATTCCCCCCCAGACCAGGGGGTCAATCCCGACTTTGCCTCCCGAATCAGTGGGGAAAGCTTCCCCACCTCTAGCACCCATGTCGATGCTCGCAGTGGCCCCTCCGAACGTACCGAAAATCATCTTTATGGCATGGCTCCAGCGCCTGTAAAAGATCTGGGCACCTTTCACTGGTTATTCCCCAAGTTACGCAGCTTGAATGTGCCCCCCCAACAAATCCAGCGCCTGATTGATCAGCTGGACATTAAACTTGTGTTTACTGCCCACCCCACGGAGATTGTCCGTCAAACCATTCGGGATAAGCAGCGACGAATTGCCGGGGTTTTAGAGAAACTGGATTATTTAGAAGCTGGTTTGGCCAGAAATATTCCCCTGCGTTGGGAGACCAAAACCCTTCTAGAGCAACTTACAGAAGAAATCCGGCTCTGGTGGCGTACCGATGAGCTGCACCAGTTCAAGCCCACGGTCTTGGACGAAGTGGAATACAGTTTGCACTATTTCGAAGAGGTTTTGTTTGAGGCGATTCCCCAACTGCATCAGCGGTTTCAACAGGTCTTAGGAGAAGCCTTTCCCAGTTTGCGTCCCCCTCGCTATGACTTTTGCAAGTTTGGTTCCTGGGTAGGCTCAGACCGCGATGGCAACCCCTCTGTCACTCCCCCCGTCACCTGGCAGACTGCCTGCTACCAGAGAGACTTGGTTCTAAAAAAATACATCCAATCGGTGCGCAAGCTGATCAACCTCCTGAGTCTGTCGCTGCACTGGTGCGATGTCTTGCCAGATTTGCTCGAATCCCTGGAGCAAGACCAACTCCAGATGCCAGAAATCTACGAGCAGCATTCGATTCGTTTTCGCCAAGAGCCCTATCGCCTGAAGTTGGCCTACATTTTGAAGCGGTTAGAAAATACCCGCGATCGCAATCAGCTGCTCGCCAACGGTGAGAGGGTACCAGAGCCAGGAGAGACCAAAGACACCAGCGAAGTGATTAGTTACCGCTCTGGAGCCAAGTTTCTAGAAGAATTGCGGATGATTCGGCACAACTTGAAGGAAACGGGTCTGGGGTGTCGAGAACTCGATAGCCTGATTTGCCAAGTTGAGATTTATGGCTTTAACCTGGCCCAACTGGATATTCGCCAGGAAAGCTCTGTGCACTCCGATGCCCTGAGCGAGGTGGCCGAGTACCTGCAGGTTTTGCCCCAGCCCTATAATGAGTTGCCAGAAGCAGCGCGATCGCTGTGGTTAACCACAGAACTGCAGACCCGCCGTCCCTTAATTCCAGGGGAGCTGCCCTTCTCAGAAAAAACCCAAGAAGTTATTGAAACCTTTCGGATGTTGCGCAAACTCCAGCAAGAGTTTGGGCCAAATATTTGCCGCACCTATATCATCAGCATGAGCCACGAGGTCAGCGATATTCTAGAAGTGCTGCTCTTGGCTAAAGAAGCCGGACTCTATGATCCGGCCACCGGAACCAGTACCTTTCAGGTGGTGCCTTTGTTTGAGACCGTCGAAGATCTCAAAAAAGCCCCCTCAATCATGAGTCAGCTCTTTGAGCAGCCTTTATATCGGGCCTGTATGGCCGGCGGCTATGACCAGATGGAGTCTGAGCATGTTGCCCTGCAGGAGGTGATGCTGGGCTACTCAGACAGTAACAAAGACTCAGGCTTTTTAAGCAGTAACTGGGAAATTTACAAAGCCCAGCAGTCCCTACAGCGAACCGCCGAGAAGTACGGGGCCTCGGTGCGGATCTTCCATGGTCGCGGCGGTTCTGTGGGACGCGGCGGTGGCCCCGCCTACGAAGCAATTTTGGCCCAACCCGGTCACAGCATCAATGGCCGGATTAAAATTACCGAGCAGGGGGAAGTCCTGGCCTCGAAGTATTCTTTGCCGGAATTGGCCCTCTACAATCTAGAAACGATCACCACAGCGGTAATCCAGGCCAGTCTGTTACGGACCAGCATTGAAGACATCCAGCCCTGGCACGAGATTATGGAGGAGCTGGCGACGCGATCGCGCCAGCACTACCGGGCGTTGATTTATGAGCAACCGGATCTAGTGGACTTTTTCCATCAGGTCACCCCGATTGAAGAAATTAGCCAGCTCCAGATCAGCTCTCGACCCACCCGTAGAGGGGGCAAAAAAACTCTTTCTAGCCTGCGGGCAATCCCCTGGGTCTTTAGTTGGACCCAAAGCAGATTTCTCTTGCCTGCCTGGTACGGTGTCGGAACTGCCCTCCAGGACTTCTTAGATCAAAAACCCGAGGAGCACCTCTCCCTGCTGCGCTACTTTTACTTCAAATGGCCGTTCTTTAAGATGGTGATTTCTAAAGCCGAGATGACGCTTTCAAAGGTCGATCTGCAAATTGCCCATCATTATCTGCAGGAGCTCAGCCATCCAGAGGATCGGGAGCGATTTGAGCCCATCTTTGACCAAATTGCCCAGGAATATCACCTTACTTGCCAGCTGATTTTAACGATTACTGGCCACAAGCGGCTGTTGGATGGCGATCCGGATCTACAGCGATCGGTGCGGCTCCGCAATGGCACAATTGTCCCCCTGGGATTTTTGCAAGTCTCTCTCTTAAAGCGCCTGCGTCAGCATCAAACCATGAGTGCCTCTGGGGTCTTTCGCTCCCGCTATAGCAAGGGAGAATTGCTCCGGGGAGCGCTATTG
>JBGTDP010000402.1:0-8915 GCA_041748255.1 Thermosynechococcaceae cyanobacterium
TGTAGGGGCTATCTAGAGGCGGGGAACTTCTGTCTGGTGATCGAGGGGGCTGCCCAGGTGGGCTTATGTTTTGAAACCTCCAGGCCCAATCCTGCACTCCAGGTTCAGGCTCCTTCTAGTGAATCACCTGAATCACCCCCCCTTGAACCGTCCCCAGAACTTGAGCCAGAATCTGAACCGGAACCAGCCCTAAAGTATCGGGGGATTCCGGTTCAACCCTCTGCCGCTAAAGCTGCTCTGACAATTAAAGATGGCACTCAACTTAGGTACCGTGGCACCCAGTACAGAACCCAAGTTGCCAAGCCTCGCTAGTATTCGGGCACTGCTGGATCAATCTCGCGGCTCCAAGCCTGAATGCCACCTTTGACATTGGTGCCCTCAATCCCAGCCTGTTTGAGTAAGCCTAGAGCCTTGGCCGATCGCCCGCCCATTTTGCAGTGGGCAATTAGCCTATGACCATTGAGCAAATCCTTGACTTTGGCAATGCCTTGGCCGCTCTCAATCTCTGGCAGCGGAATCAGTGTAGACCCAGAAATCTGGGCAATCTCGTACTCGTTGGGATTGCGCACATCCAATAGGACAAAATCTTCTGCACCACTATCCAGGAGTTGTTTGAGCTCTTGGACGGTCATTTCTGCCAGTTGAGCCTGCTGCTGGGCCTCGGCAGCTTGGGCCTGGGGAATCCCACAAAATTCTGCGTAGTCGATTAGTTTCTCAATCACCGGTCGCTCCGGGTTAGGCCGCAGCTTTAACTCCCGAAATGTCATTTCTAAGGCGTTGTATAGCAGCAGCCGTCCGCTCAGGGTGGTTCCCTGTCCCAGAATAATCTTGACGGTTTCGGTCGCCTGGAGGGTGCCAATAATCCCACACAGCACCCCAAGCACCCCGCCTTCAGCACAGGAAGGTACTAACCCTGGGGGTGGGGGTTCCGGGTACAGATCTCGGTAGTTGGGACCGCCCTCGTAGTTAAAGACCGTTGCCTGACCTTCGAAGCGGTAAATTGAACCGTAGACATTGGGCTTGTCCAGCAGCACACAGGCATCATTGACCAGGTAGCGGGTGGGGAAGTTGTCGGTGCCATCCACCACTAGATCGTAGGGGTCTAGAATCTCTAGGGCATTCTCGGAGCTGAGGTGAGTTTCATAGAGATCCACCTGGCAGTGGGGATTGATTTCTAAAATCCGATTTCTCGCCGATTCAATCTTGGGTTTGCCCACCCAGGAAGTGCCATGAATCACCTGGCGCTGGAGATTGGAGCTATCAACAATATCAAAATCAACAATCCCAATTCGGCCAATCCCGGCTGCGGCTAGATACAACAGCAACGGAGAGCCTAGCCCGCCCGTGCCAACACAGAGCACACTGGCAGCTTTGAGGCGCTTTTGACCCTCTAAGCCCACCTCTGGCAAAATCAAGTGGCGAGAGTAGCGCTCGACTTCTTCTTTAGTGAGTTGAATCTGATCAAGATCGGGATTTAACATGGCTGTTTGCCAACGGCAAGGACTGAAGATTTACAAGAATTAGGGCAAGGGGTTAATTTGCAGAGTTGATCGCATAGTCGCTGACCACAACCTCGGCTTGAAAATTGTGATCTTGATCTAAACACCAGGCGCGAAGATCCTGGCAAGTGCCATCATGCACTGACATGATCATATAAGAATACTGGGGCCAGGCCAACTGCCGATCCATTTCTGAAGGGTGGGCCGAGTGGTCAGGGTGGGAGTGGTAGATGCCGATTATTTCTAGCTGGCGATCGCGGGCGTAGCGTTGTCCTGCCAGTAGGGTTTCTGGGGCAATCCAGTAGCGCTCTGTTCTGGCAGCCTCTGGAACGGGGGCTGTTTCGAGCAAGGAATTGACTAAAGCTGCTGATTCAGGGGTCCAGGTATTTTCTGTGGGCCAAATATCTGTAACCACTTTGGCTTCGGAAGTATTTGACCCTGACTTGCCAATCAACAAGCCGCAGCACTCTTGAGGATAGCTTCTTTGGGCGTGGGTTTGCAGCGCTTGTAAATGGTCTGAAGAAAGTTGAATCACCACGACTGAAATTAAAGGCTGGATTTCATTCTAAATATCTCCTTGCCTCTTCAGCCACTCCGGCTGATCCCAGGTAAAGAACTTTATATCAATTCACTCTTTTAATGTTACCCATCAGATCCCCCTAAATCCCTCTTAGCCAGGGGGACTTTGAATCTGGTTTTTCTCTTTTTAAGGGGAGCAAGGGGGATCGATGCCAGGAATTTGTAGTAAGCATTTTTTGAAAGGGTTAAATCCCGTGGCTTTTGCCAATCACCCAATGGCGACGAAAAAACCGGGCCAGCTGGGCTTCTTCTAAAGCCAGATGTATGGGTCGCCCGTGGGGACAGGTGCGAGGATGGCGGGTGCGCTGCCAGGCTTCGAGCAGGGTTTGCATTTGGGCCAAATCCAGCGCCGTGCCATTGCGGATAGCACTCCGGCAGGCGGTGGCCACCAGGGCGGCCTGGACATTCCCGGCTAAACTCAGTTCTTGCAGGGCCTGGGGGCAATCTTCTCGCTCAGCTAGCAATTTGGGGACGGACCGCACAGCCCAGAGGTCACTGCCAAAAGGCTCCACGGCCATTTCCAGGGCCTGAAGCTGTTCCACTTGCGTGGGTGTCAACTGCTTCAGCGTGATCGGTGGCACTGTTACCAGTTGCCATTCCTGGCAAAGCTCCTCGTAGAGCACTCGTTCGTGGGCAATGTGCTGCTCCACTAGCCAGAGCCCAGCGGGATGCTCGGCCAGAATGTAGGTTTGGTGAATCTGGGCCACGGCCCGCAGTTGCATTAAACTGGTTTCGGCAAGACTAGCGGGGGAATCCTCTAGGCCAGGTTGCAGCGAATCACTTAAGTTGTAGAAACCCTTAGCTTCTGAAACCTGAAATAACTGCTTTATCCGCTGGGAGGGTTCAGTTTCAACCGCTGAAAGCCGTCCCAAACCTTGCTGAACCGCCTCACCTACTTGTGCCTGCCAAAAAGTAAGATGGCGCAGATAAATCTCTGCCTTGGCCGGATGGCGATTCCAGTCAATCAGTTCCGGGGCCAGCCGTAGGTGAACGAAACAAACTGGGTAGCGATGGCGGGGCAGGGTTTGACGAAAGGCATTTAAAATTGTTTGCACCAGGGGGTCAAAGGCAGTTTCTTCGCCGCCAACCTTGACACAGCGGCCATTCACAGCTACCTGAACCCAATCTGGGCGATGGCGGTGGCAGCGATCGGGCAGACCCAAGACAACTTCAATGCTGCCCGCCACCGGATCAATCTCGGAATTAACCCCTGGCTCAATTTCTGGGTGAACCGGGGGCACTTGCAACTTAACCGCCTGTAAATCTTCTGGACGCGCAGCAGCCAGCAACTGAGGCAAAATCTCCTGGGCTGTTTTGCCCGCAGCAATTACAAACCAAGGGCGATCGCTTTGCTGGACCTGCCAGGTAATCTGGGGATGGCACAAGGCGCTCTGGTAAATAGCCATTTGCACGGCTCGAACTTGCTGGGCCATAGGCGGTAGCCCCTGGCGGCGAGCCGACCAGTCTTGAAATAAGTCTGAGACAGCAACAACAGTTCCAGGGGCGATCGCGGTGGTTTCAAGTTGCACCACTTTTCCCTGGGGATTGTAAACAGCGTGCCAACCCGATGTTTGTAAAGCGGGGCGGCTATAGATTTCTAAACTGCCGAGTTGGGCCAGACTGTGCAGGGCCTCACCGCGAAAGCCCAAACTGGTAATTTTGCCCAGATCAGCGGCGGAGCGAATTTTGCTAGTGGTGTGGGGAGCCGCCGCCTGCTTAAGATCGTTGCAGTCAATCCCGCAGCCGTTATCCGCCACCCGCAGCCGCCATTCCTGGGGCCAGACCGAAACCACAATCCGGGTGGCCCCGGCATCAATGGCATTATCAACCAGCTCCCGCACCGCTGCGGCCAGGGAGTCAATCACTTCCCCCGCAGCAATTCGGTGAACAACCTCTAAAGATAGGGGCTGGATGTCACTTGCCATCCAACCAGTTTACCTAAAAGATCAGGGTTTCTACTGAACCTTTCCGCAACCTGTGCGTCTAGAGTTAAATGTGAGACACCATTTGCAAAAATTACTGGCAGCAGCCGCGATCGGGGGCAACTTTAATGAGACGGAGCCTTAAATACTGGCAAAAACGGCTGATCCGGCAGCGCCTCCAATTAGCCAATCAAACCCTTGCCTCAATCTCCGGCAACACCCGCCACGACACCAACCAGGGCTTTGCCCTGCCCATGGCCCTGGGGATGGGTCTGATCATGCTCCTGGTCGGCATAACCATGATCCTTCGCTCTCAAGATGATCAGGTCACAGCCTCAGCCCAGAAAGCAACGAATAGAGCACTAGGGGCAGCGGAAACAGGGATTTCTCGTTATCAGTCTTTTATAAACAATAACCGACTAATTGCAAAATATCCACGCACAGGTAATCCTAGTTGGACTAATCCATCAAGTATTCCAGGAATAAATGACACTGACTCATGCGGTGGAAACGGCATTGGCAGCAGTACTCAAGTATCAAGTTTTGCTTCTAAAACTGGCTGGCAAGATATAGATACAAACGATTCAAGTAGAGGGCAATTCAGGCTAGTTGATTATATCTACCACCCTTCAGGACTTCCAGGCACTAGTGGTGCTCCAAAAGTTGGTCAACTGACAGTTGATGGTCGAGTTAATCAGGTTGGAACCGGTGATACAGCAACTAGCAATATAAATACAGCTACAACCCGTTTGCAAGTCGGTATTCCTGTATTAGATAGCTCTAGTCTTGGAGTTGGGCTTCCTGCAGGGTGGATTGCAACAGGCGATACAGGAAACAACACAATTCAAGGGGACTTTTGTGTGGGCGATTCCTCTGTGCCACTCTCCAAGATAAATGTCACAGGTAATAATCCTGTTACTGGAAAGCCTTTCCAAGCATCCTACACTACTCTGCAATTTCCATCTTTACCAAGTAAGCCTAGTTTTCCTAGCTCTAACGTTCTTGGCCCAATTGACAAGAATTTTAAAGGAGAACTTACATTTCCCAGATCTGGTGACACTGCAACTACTAAGGTGATTAATGGAGAAAATGTCCAGGTCTATGAGTATTCAGTAACTGAAATAGACACAAAAAACAAGCAGACAATAGAAATTACTCCAGGAAAAATAGTGACTTTTTATCTAGATGGAGACATTAACAAAGGAGGAGACATAGTACATACATGTGGTAGCGTTCCTGGATGTAAATCTACTGACTTTAAAATTTTAGGCTATGGCGCTACTGGCAGTGAAATTTGTGCAAGTGGTAATGATGTAATTGAAGCTTTCATCTTTGCTCCTCAGTATAAAGTAGGAGTTGCAGGTTCGGGAGGAGGCAAAGGTGGGTTTAGAGGTAGCGTTTGGGCAAAGCAATGGAGTAATAGTAGCGGTTGCGGATCAAATACCTCTAATATAGTGCTTCGGCAAGTTGACAACTGGAGTGATATTAGTTTAGTTCCTATTAATACACCACCAGTGATTTCAACTATTAATTCCTGGCAGCGGCAGCAAGTTAGTAATTAAAAGATTAAGAGTAGATGCTAAAGCAAAAACCTCACATAGTAGAACAAGGATTTACATTAACTGAAGTCTTAGTAGCTATTTTGATTACTTCTGTCTTTGTTGCCACGGCGATGCAAGCAGTAGTTATTGCTGCTGTAATGAAAGTTAAAGCAAGACAATACGCTGAGGCAACAACCTGGATTCAGGAAGACTTAGAAAATGTAAAATTTCAGGCAAGTCAGTATCAGAATGATTCCAGGTGTTCACCAGTTACGCCTGGACCTAATAATGGATATGCAGATGGTCTGCGCGATAGTGTTAGTGGTATTAATCCCGAAACCACTAATGATCCTGAGGGCAACACGATTAACATCAACAAAACAGGTAGTACAGGCCAAGCATTTACTCTTAGAAGAACTACAACTCCTTCCAGCAATCCTCCTTTTAATCTACTTCAGGTAAGCTATTCTGTTTTACCATCATCTGGCTCATCTATCGCCAATCTTTACACTGAGGTAATTCCAGATGCTGCCTTCAAGTGCCCATAAGGGTAATCAGGGATTTACCTTGACTGAAGTTTTGATCATTGTGGTTGTGGTTGGTATTTTAGCTGCGATCGCTGCGCCAAGTTTCCTGGGTTGGTATAATCGGCAAAAGGTTAATCAGGCGCTGACAAAAGTACAAGGAGCCTTGAAGGAATCTCAAAGAGAAGCAATTAAAAAAAGCAAAAGCTGTACAGTAACTCTAAATACAAACATTGTAACGGGTGATTGTCTTGTTACTGGCGATAGAGATCTGAATGGAGTTGTTTTAAGACGTCCTGATACTATGTCAGCTATCAGCTTTGACTTCAAAGGTGTGACTGGTAATACTGGTACAGTTGTCTTGGCTCTGCCAGCAGATAGTGTACAACAAAAATGCCTAGTTCTAGCTCCTGGCGTTGGAATTATGAGAACAGGAAATTATTCTGATAATGACAGAACTGGATATTCTGCTAGTAACTGTGACACACCTTGATGAAAAATTGGTCTAAACTTTCTAGTTCCTACAGTTCAACTAGGGGTTTTACATTAGTTGAGCTACTAGTAGCAGTAGCGATTACAGGAATTGTAATCACTGTTGCTGGTTTTGGATTAGTTGCTATTTTGCAAGCCAATAAAAAAGCTGAAGCTGCAACTGAAAGACGAATAGAACTCAATCGCGCTATTGACTATATTGCCAACGATATAAAAGAATCAAGCTCAGCTTCAACTGTCCGACCTTCAGGATGGGGAGTTCCAAGTGGTAGTACTTATTCACCTGTTCTTTTTCTAACCAAGCCAAATGAACCTGGAGTTGGATACTATATTCGCTCAGCCTCTGGAGTTGAATGGCTAGGGCCACAAGTTATTTACAGATCTGAAAAGCCTGACTTTGGGGGTAAAGCATTTGTTGATGCAATTTCAGATGGCCCCCCTCCTAACTGTACTGGTAGTGGAGATACTATGGGCAGTAAGGGATTCAAAGTGTTTGTAGCAAATAATCGCAAAGTTAAAATTTGTCTCAGGGGTAAAGTCTCAGATTCAGAAACTTACTCTGTTGAAACCACTGCCTTTGTCCGAAGTTCACCTTGAAGTAGCTTTCACCTGTGTATCATGTAGAACTGCTCTCTCCCATCTCATCACCCCTGCTCACTATTCTGATGCAACCAGGCTTCTAAATCCGCTGGTTGGGTAAAATCCAGCAGTGCCTCTGCCAATGCTTCTAGCTGGGGGCAGGATAGCGTGCGAATCTGGGTTTTTAGTTCAGGGTTCAGAGTGCCAAGGCGGCGATTAAGCTGACGCAGGAGCAAGGTCACTGCTTCTTCTTGCCTGCCTTCTTGTCTGCCCTCTTGCCTGCCTTCTTGTCTGCCCTGTTCTAGTCCTTGTTCTATGCCCTCTTCCATCCAACTGGTGACAATTTGCATCACATTAACCGTTGCCTCATAACTGTTGGATAAACTCATCAACTGAAACTTGTGCTTGCTTCAGCACTCCACTGAGGGTTCCAACCTTCAATTCAGGGTGCAGAGGGACAACACAGCCGATTGTCTTTTGATCGGTTTGCTTCTTCAACACCACATGGCTTCCTGTCTGTCTAGCTTTCACAAAACCTAGTCGTTCTAACGCTCGAACCGCCTCAGCACCTGATATTCTCGGTAGCTTAGGCACAACTGACTTCCATATTGGTTACCAGCCTGGGAGACAAATCTTCAGATAAGGGAAACTCTTCTAAGTACAGTCTGGTTGCCTCTTTTAAGTTTGCCAGGGCTTCTTCAACGGTTGCACCCTGATCAACAGTGCCAATTTCAGGGCACTCAGCGACGTACAGATCGTCTTCCCGGTGAATGATCGCGGTCAGGGTTTTAGTAGTCATTATAAAAATTCCAAAGCAATTACTTCCTAATTACCCCTGATCACTATTCTGGTGTAACCAAGCTTCTAAGTCCGCTGGTTGGATAAAATCCAGCAGTGCCTCTGCTAAGGTTTCTAACTGGGGACAGGATAGCGTACGAATTTGGGTTTCTAGTTCAGGATCAAGATCACCAAAGCGGCGATCGAGCAGACGCAGGATCAGGTTTGCTTCTCCTTCCCGTCTGCCCTCTTGTCTGCCTTCTTGTCTGCCTTCTTGTCTGCCCTGTTCTAGTCCCTGTTCTATGCCTTCTTCCATCCAACTGGTGACGATCTGCATAACATTCTCCTGCTGCTCTGGTTCAATTTTATCAAGCTCACTTTGAAACAACTGCTCCTCCTGGGCATTTAGCCGCAGATAGGTATCCACAAATCCAGAAATGAGCTGCATTCGGGCTGGGTCTAATTTCAGGGTTGCCAGCAGTCGCAGACACTCCAGCTTTACCCTGGGTCGTTCTTCAGGAGCCATGCTCATCTTAGCCATCAGGGCACTGGCGACTGGATTGGGTTGGCGCACAAAGTCTCGCCAGTTCAAGCGGTTGAGCTGGATGACTTCGTAGTTGAATTCCAGCACCACTTTGTTGGGAAAGGCCACACGATGAATATCCAGTTCCTGCCGTTGCGGAGAGTCATAGGAGAAAACAACCATCGGATAGACCGGCAATTGATACTTCTCGTACAAGCGGGCAAAGTAGGTAAACATGCGTCTGCCGAAATCAGACTGAGGCTGTGACTGGTTCTCCAGGTGAACTAAGAAGAAAGAATCTTGCCCTTGAAACCGGGCTTTAACCACCAGATCGGCTTCTTTGCGCTCTCCGGAGGTGACATCAGTAAAAAGTTCCTTATCTAGAAAAACCAGCGATTCTGGCTCTAGGTAATCGAGGACTTCGGGCAGAAATAGCGCTAGAAACTCTACAAAGAAGGTGGAGAGCAGTTCTTTGAATA
>JBGTDP010000403.1:0-5696 GCA_041748255.1 Thermosynechococcaceae cyanobacterium
CTGAGGATCTTCAGAAGTTTGCCAACTCCATCAAACAGCTGCAGATGATCGATCGCAAAACTCAAACAGAGATGCTGGAAGCGGTTAAAGGAGTCGGTCTGACAGAAGAGCGATTTATGGAAATTTACCAAAATCAGAGAAGTCCTCAAGCCAAGCCCAAAACTGAGATTAGCCAGACAGAAAAACAGCGCTTTGACCAAGCGTTTACTAAAATTCAACAAATTCAGCAACAAACCCAAGCGCAGATGAAACAGGCAGTCGAGACTGAAGGGTTAGAGATTCAGCGCTTCAATTCAATCATGGCTTCTGTACAAAGGGACCCTGCCCTGCAGAAAAAAGTTTTGGAGATGATTAAAAGCTAACCTGAGTCACGTGATTCTGGCGGTTGGGCAACCAGCACCTCGGTCCTCCTTCTCTACCACCGGGGTGCGGTTACCATCAAAACTTCCATTTGCTTTTCTTCTAGGGGTTTTGAGAAGAAATATCCTTGCCCAAATTCACACCCTAAGCTTCTCAGTTGAGCTAATTGCTGGGCAGTTTCAATTCCCTCTGCGGTCACACTAATTCCCAAGCTATGGGCCATGGTGATCATTGTTCGGACAATCTCAAAATTCTTCTGATCCACCTCCATTCGACTGATAAAGCAGCGATCAATCTTGAGGCCATCAATGGGAAGGTCATGGAGATAACTTAAAGAAGAATACCCGGTACCAAAGTCATCAATGTGAATTTGAATCCCCAAGGCTCGCAGTTGATGAAGCACCTCAGTGATCCAATCGGCCTTTTCAATCAGCATACTTTCGGTGAGCTCTAAGATCACACTGCGGCTATCTAACTGCATCGTTTGGAGAATTTGTTCGATGTGTTGAATCAAACTGGCCTTGAGCTGTTTTCCGGAAAGGTTGACACTGATGGTTAAGGCAGGGGGTTGGAGCAGGGTTCCAGCCGTGCTCTCAGCGAGAGAAGGTTGGGAGGATAAATCAACTGGAAATTGCTGTTGCCAGACCTGAAGTTGTTGACAGGCTTGGTCCAAAACCCAGGTTCCGATCGGGCTAATCAAGCCGGTTTCTTCAGCCAGCGGGATAAAGCTGACCGGAGAAATCAACCCCCTATCTGGGTGCTGCCAGCGGATTAGGGCTTCAAAGCCACTGATCTGCCCCGTTGCTAACTCAACGATAGGTTGATAGTGAATTAAAAATTCTGGGCTCCGGGGGTCAGCCTCAGCAGGAGGGATTTGCAGTTGAGTAGGGTCATCCTCAAAGGTCGGCAGGCCATCAATGGCCCGCCGCAGATCTGTTTCTAGCTGCAATAGGGCGATCGCTCGGGTATACATAGAGCGATCAAACACCTGATAACAGGCTTTTCCCTGGGCCTTGGCGCGATACATGGCTGTGTCAGCATCTCGCAGGAGTTCTTCGGGTTGGGCATGGGCCTCGGTACTAAAGGCAATGCCAATGCTGGCGGTGCTATAAACTTCCCTGCCATTTAAATCAAAGGGCATCATCAGGTCTGCTTGAATCCGGTTAGCAACCTGAATCGCTTCATTGGGTTCAACGAGGTCTTCGAGCAAAATCACAAACTCGTCCCCCCCGAGTCGAGCAATCGTATCTCCAGCCCGCAGACAGTTTTTGAGGCGCTGGGTGATCGCCACTAATAACTGATCCCCACTCCCATGGCCGAGGCTGTCATTGACCACCTTGAACCGATCTAGGTCTAAAAACAGGACCGCAAACAAATAGTCCTTGCGCCGTTTGTTCAATTGCGTAATATGGCTGAGCCGATCAATTAGCAGTGCCCGGTTAGGTAAACCCGTTAGTTTGTCATGTAAGGCATCGTACAGAAGTTGCTCCTCGGCCTGTTTTCGGGCTGTGATGTCGGCTTGCGACCCCGCCATTCGGTAGGCCCTTCCGGCTGAATCTCGAACAGCCAGTCCCCGGCTGAGCATCCAGCGATAATCACCATCGGCGTGCAATACTCGATGTTCAGTTTCAAAATGGGCCGTGAGTCCTTCTAGATGGGTGGAAATCTCTGTTTGGACCCGCACCCGGTCCTCAGGATGAATTAAGTCCAGCCAGGCATCGGGAGCGTTTTCTAAATCATGTTGATAACCGAGCATTGAGCGCCAGCGCGGGGCAAAATAAATCTGGCCGGTTCTCAGATCCCAATCCCACAGACCTTCGTTAGCCCCGGCAGCAGCGAGGGCATAGCGTTCTTCACTCTCTCGTAGGGCTACTTCAGCCCTTTTTCGCTCTGTGATATCCAGGATATAAATTCTCACCAGGTCACTCTCAGGCAGATAGTGAATCGACTGCTCATAGATCCGGCTATCCACCGCCACTTCTCGCCTGAGGTATTTTTGCTTTTCGAGCTGAATGAATGCTATCAGCCCTGTTAAGATTGGATGCTTTAGGCCAGCTTCAGCCAAATTGGCAAATTCTGTGACTGCTGCAGGATTGAGATAAGTCACCCGACCACTGACATCCACTTCTATGATTGGATAGGGAATTAACTCGGGGAAAGAAGCTAATCGCAGCAGGGTTGTTTCATTACGGCTGGCTTGCTCACTCCCGGAGAAAGCCAGGGTTTCTAAGGGATTATCTAAGCTGGCTAGGTAAGCGGGTAGATCGGCAACTTTTTGTAATTCAGCGGCCTCCTGCTCAGATAGGTTGGCGATCGCAAAGTACTGAGCACTGACTTCGCGGCTAAACTCAATCACATCACTATGCTCAAGGTCTCGCCAAAAGCAGCGATCGCCATTCACCAGCAAGCCGTTTGAGCTGGGCTTTCCCTTCAGGTCGCCATCAATAATCCGAAACACATAGTCCAGGCTGTCGGGGTTTGGCACCCGCAACAGGGTGGCATGTTGACGGGAAATCAACTTGGAGTGCAGCACAATTGTATTGGTTGTAGCGCGCCCAATAGAATAGGTTGCTGCTTCCAGTAAGAGGGTGCGCCGCTGCTGTAAATCGTCTATGACCAAAAAATGGTGAAGTCGCTGTTGTTCACAATCCATAGATGCATCAAGAGAATACTGGTGTGAAGGCTAGTCTGCTTAACCTCAGGGTAAAAAGCTTCAGACTAACAAAAATCGGCACAATTGCTAGAAAGCACTCAAGGCTTTGCCGCAGTTTTGTAAACTCAAGAACATTTCCTCCCCTAGAAACTTTTACTGACTCCCAGCTTCATTTGATTAAATAACAAACTCAATGCTGAAAACCCTGCCCTGACGCCATCTACAAAGCGTTGCTTGGGGGGCGCGATCGCCTAAACCCGATGATCTGGTCAATGTTAATTAACTGATAATTTCTATAGTAACGTTGATTAAATTATTTTCTAGAAACAGTCTACTGGGTAAACTTTATTCCCATTGCCAACATTGAATCAAACCAGGGTGGTCTGCCACTGCCAAGGCAGCTGCATAGCCTGGTCCTGGATTTAATTGAGCCACAAACCAAGGCGCTTGAGGATCTAGATCAATCTTGAGCCAGGGTTGTCTGGCTGCTAAATTTGCCAAGCTTTGATTGATGGCTAAAAAATTGGAGTCAGAAAATTCCGGTTGATTTAAACCTTGAAATATCCCTTCCCCTTTGGCCTTGGTATAGGCTTCTTTACACGTCCAAAGCTTAAAGAAAGCCTGAGTGCGATCGCCCTCGGGCAGTGCTGCCAGGAAAGTATTTTCTACAGGAGAAAAGAATCTTTTGGCAATTGCTGCCTGGTTTAAGTTAGGACGAACTTGTTCAATATCAACCCCGACCTGGGCCAGGGCAATGGCGTACAGGGCCAGGCCCCCAGAATGGGAGAGGTTAAAGCATAAATGGGCAGAGTCTAGCCTCGCTAAAGCCGGTTTGCCATAGGCCCCGTAGCAGAACTGCAAGGTCTCTGGAGATGCCTGGAGATATCGCCCCAGCAAGGTCCGCAGAATTCCTCGGGCAGCCACAAAGGCATTTTGGTCTGTGGGCGAGCGGAAGCGCTGGGCGCGATCCTGTTCATCACCGCAGAGCAACGACCAGAAATACTTGAGGGACGACGCCGTTAGGTTGAGGTCTGCTCGCCAAAGGTGAATTTGCTGCGTCTCTAGGCTCAGAGCCTTTGGGGGAGAACACCACTGGGGCGATCGCATAACTAACCTGAATGAATTTAGCCGAGGGCAGACATCTTCTGAATCGTAGCTTGCTAGAGTGAAAAACGTACTGTTAATCACAGGATAGATAGACCCTTGTTAGACGAAAAAGCCAAACGCACCTTATTGCGCAAAATCCCCCACCCCTTGAATATTTGTGGTGTCAAAGCGGCAGACGAATTAAATGGCTTCACCGTGAGTTGGATGACCCAGGCCTCCTTTAAGCCGCCGATGATTGCGATTAGCGTTAAACAGGACTCTAAGTCCCACGCCATGATCAAATCCAGTCAAGTGTTTGCGGTCAGCTTCTTAGAAGCTAATCAAGCAGATCTGGCAGAAAAGTTCTTCCAACCCCAGCACCGGATGGGTAATAAGTTTGGCGATACTGAGTTTTACCCCGGTGAAACCGGCTGCCCGATTATCTCTGCTGCCCTGGGCTATGTTGAGTGCAACCTGGTTGGCTCCCTGGAGCAGGGCGATCACTCTGTTTTCTTAGGAGAAGTGATTGCAGCGGGGATGCACCGCCAGGGAGACCCTTTACTGTTAAAAGACACCAAGTGGGAGTACGGTGGTTGAGGCTGTAGCTAGGGTGAAAGCCCCTTAGAGGCTAGCCACTCGGGGTTAAACAGCCGCGATTGATAGCGAGTGCCACTGTCACAGAGAATCGTGACAATGGTGTGCCCCGGTCCCATCTGTTGAGCTAAATCTACGGCGGCGGCAACATTAATCCCAGAAGAGCCGCCCATTAACAACCCCTCCTCACACAAGAGGCGGTAAACGGTGTGGACACACTTAGCATCCTCAATTTGGACGGCATCATCGATGGGCACACCTTCCATATTGGCGGTGATCCGGCTGTTGCCAATCCCTTCGGTGATTGAGTTCCCTTGGGGATTGATTTCTCCGGTCTTGACATAGCTGTAGAGGCCGCTGCCCATCGGGTCAGCGACAATGCATTGAATCGCCGGATTTTTTTCTTTTAGAAACAGTGAAACCCCGGCAAACGTGCCGCCAGTCCCAGTGGAGTTGACCCAGACATCGATCTTGCCATCGGTTTGCTGCCAGACCTCCGGGCCGGTGGTTTCGTAGTGGGCGCGACGATTGGCCAGGTTGTCAAACTGGTTGGCCCAGATTGCATTCTCCATTTCTGCTGCCAGCCGCCCAGACAGCTTGACGTAGTTGTTGGGGTCGCTGTAGGGGACAGCCGGAATTGCTTTGACCTCTGCCCCTAAAAGCCGCAGGGCCTCCATTTTTTCTTGGGATTGCGTTTCTGGGATCACGATCAGACACTTGTACCCCTTGGCGTTGCAGATATGAGCCAAACCAATGCCAGTGTTCCCGGCAGTGCCTTCAACCACAGTGCCCCCAGGCTTGAGTAACCCCTTGTGCTCGGCATCTTCAATCATGGATAGGGCTGCCCGGTCTTTGACAGAGCCGCCAGGGTTGAGAAACTCCGCTTTGCCGAGAATGTCGCATCCGGTTTCTTGACTAAAGCTATTTAAGCGGATCAGCGGTGTGTTTCCGACTGTGCCCACAAACCCATCTTTAATATCCATGCAACACTCCCAAACGAACG
>JBGTDP010000404.1:0-1876 GCA_041748255.1 Thermosynechococcaceae cyanobacterium
TTTGGGGTGAGCTGATCCGGTTGAGGCTGACTGGGATGGGCAGACTGTAAAGCACCGACTAAGCCATTACCATTCTCAGAAGTTTCTTGCTCACCCCAGAGCTGCTGCCAAAAGGTTTCCCATTGATCGACAGCCTGATTGATATTTTGTTTTGAAAAATCTGTACGACTGTTGACCATCTCGATAAAGTTTTGGCGACCAACTTGACGTAGATGGTTCTCCCTAGCCAGGGCCTTCATGTCTGAGGTAGTCGCTAAGCGACGAAACTGATCCTGAAGGTCTTGATGCTCAGCCTCTGGCAACCGCAGCTGTTGCAGGTAATCATCAATGGCTTTACGAGTTGTGGCTGGGTCTACGGCTGAGCTAAGTTCCTGTCGGACAGTGGTGGCAGCAGCATCAGCAGTCGAGACAACTTGTTTGGTGACATTCTTGGCCCCAATCACCACGGCGGCTGTGCCCACAATCCCCTGGAGCCCAGATGTGGCCGTATTCACAACCTTACCCACCAACGACCCTGCAGTGGTAAAACTGACCCCTAAAATCAGGGAGAAGTAGGCGGCCCAAATCACTAAGCCTAAAATCGCTCCTAAAAGTAGATCTGGGGTGAGGGAGAGTTTGATCGCTAAGAAGTAAGCCCCAAATAGGGAGATGCTGATGGTTCCGACGGTTCGCAGGCCAACGACCGTGCCAACTCGGTTGATCCGATCATCTAGGCTGCCGTTCTGTTCAGGGTTAGCATCCTCCTCGGAGTCGGAGTAGGAAATCCCTAAAGCAATGAAGAAGGTTGTCAACAATAGCTGAAAGGCTAAAGCCAGCAGCACCCCGGCGATCAAGACTAAAAATCCTTGGGAACCAGAGAAATCATCAGCGATCGCTCTTGACATCGGCAGTTCCAACGGCAGTTGAGCTAGCCAAACGATCCTCTCCCACACTGGCAGCAGTTCCATTCCCGGCATGAATTTTGTTTGCTTTGCTACACATTATTAAGTTTCTCATAATATGTTGAGGTTACCCTTTGGCTCTATCCCATGACAGAAAATGGTTTCTGGTTTAAGGGGGTTGATTTTCGCCAGGGTATAACCCTTAATATCAATTAAGCCTCAAGAGGGCTCGGAATCCCAATCTGTCGTTTCAGCAGATTCGTTTGCGAAATTCTGTATCTGAACGCAGGATAAGGGTTTCAGCTTTTCCGGAATTCAGATTGCTTTAGCTATTTGCAGTGCGATCGCAGACATCCCAACTTAAAGCAGTCTTGGTTTATCCGCAGCCAGAAACTGCAAATTTTACTTTGAATGCCCATGAACGCTTCAAACGAGTTAGTTGCTGGGTCTCAAATAAGATTAGATAGAAATAGATAGTTGGCTCTTGAAGCCCCCTGGACAGAACCGTTATGGCGAATATTTTGGAAGTTGTACAGTTAGGTGAGCCGGTATTGCGGCGTCAGACCGAGCCAGTAGTCGCCCTTGATCAGCAACTTATAACGCTAATTGAAGATTTAATCACCACCGTCCGGCAGACCAACGGCGTTGGAATTGCCGCCCCCCAGGTAGGAAAAAGCCAGCGGCTATTTATTGTTGCCTCTCACCCCAATCCCCGCTACCCTGAAGCACCGACAATGGAGCCAACGGCAATGATTAACCCTAAACTCTTAGCCCACTCAGAGGAAATGCTTAAGGATTGGGAAGGTTGTCTGAGTATTCCCGGCCTTCGAGGCTTGGTGCCCCGTTACCAGGAGATTGAGGTTGAATATACCAACCCGGCAGGTCAACTTCAAAAACAGATTTTAACCAACTTTGTGGCTCGCATCTTTCAGCACGAACTCGATCATCTGAACGGAGTTGTGTTTTTAGACCGGCTTGATAGCACCCACGATCTT